>JAQTMA010000064.1:6129-13113 GCA_028714615.1 Anaerolineaceae bacterium
TGCCTCAAGCCCGGAGCGGTGTATGCCGGCCATAGCGGTGCAACGGCCTGCGACCATTACCACCGCTATCTCGAGGATATCCGTCTTTTTCAACAGGTGGGGTTGCAGGCGTACCGCTTCTCTGTCTCATGGTCGCGGGTCATCCCACAGGGCTTCGGAGCAGTCAACCCGGCCGGGTTGGACTTCTACGACCGCCTGGTAGACGAACTCCTGCACGCGAACATTGAACCCTACGTCACCCTCTACCATTGGGACCTGCCCTATGCGCTCTACACCCAGGGCGGTTGGCTCAATCGCGCTTGCCCGGGTTGGTTCGCCGAATATACGGCTGCCGTGGTCGACCGCCTGGGGGACCGGGTGCGCTATTGGATGACCCTCAACGAGCCACAGTGCTTCGTCCTGCTCGGATACGGCAGCGGTGTGCATGCTCCCGGCGACCGCCTGGGGATCGACCCGCTGCTGCAGATAATCCACCACGTTCACCTGGCTCACGGCATGTCTGTCCAGGCCATCCGCGCCCGTGCCTTCAAGACTCCTCAGGTGGGCATAGCCGAAGCGATCGCCCCGGCAGTCCCGGTCAGCTCCTTGCCTGCCGATGTCGAAGCGGCCCGCCTGGCCTCCTTCGCCGTGACCGCGCCGGATAACCTGTGGGGCGCTTCCTGGTGGTTGGATCCACTTGTGTTCGGGAAATACCCACAGCAAGGTTTACAACTGATCGATCGCCCTATGCCGTTCGTCCAGGCCGGCGATTTGGAAACCATCGCCCAACCGCTGGACTACCTGGGCATCAATACCTACCAGGGTACCCTGGTGAAAGCCGCTGCAGACGGACTTCCGGAAGTCGTCCCCTTCCCGGACGGCCAGCCGGTCACGGCCGTCCCCTGGCCGGTGATTCCCGCGGCGCTCTATTGGGGGCCGCGTTTCTTCACAGAGCGCTACCACCTGCCGGTCTACATTACCGAGAACGGTATGGCCAACCCGGATTGGATCGCGCTGGATGGAGCCGTTCACGATCCCCAACGCATCGATTTCACGCGTCGCTACCTGCAGCAGTTTGCCCGCGCGGCGCAAGACGGGGTCGACGCTCGCGGCTATTTCCACTGGTCCATCCTAGACAACTTCGAGTGGGCCGAGGGCTATCGCCTGCGGTTTGGTTTGGTCTACGTGGATTATCCCACCCAGAAGCGGGTGCTGAAGGATTCCGCCCTGTGGTACCGGGATACGATTGCCTGCAACGGGTCTAATCTGGAAAAATAAGTACCAATAAGTACCTTGGACACGGATGACACGGATTTTAAGGATAAGAACGGATCTTTTAATATATTTAAAGAAAATCTGTACTTATCCGTGTTTATCCGTGTAATCCGTGTCCAGAGGTTTTATCTTTATGACCAACATCAAAAACATTCCCACCCACGTGCTTCCCGGCTTCATGGAGCTGCTCCCGGCCGACCAGATCGTCTTCGAGCGCATGAAAGCCAGCATCCGCGCCTCCTACGAGCAGTTCGGCTTCGTCCCTTTGGAAACGCCCATCATCGAGCGCTCCGAAGTGCTCCTTTCCAAAGCCGGCGGCGAGACCGAGCGCCAGATCTACCGCTTCACCCGCGGCGACAACGACCTGGCCCTGCGCTTCGACCTGACCGTCCCGCTGGCGCGTTACGTCAGCGAGCATTTCAACGAGCTGACCTTCCCCTTCCGTCGCTACCACATCGGCACGGTCTACCGTGGCGAGCGCCCGCAGAAGGGCCGCTTCCGCGAGTTCTACCAGGCTGACATCGACATCATCGGCCACAACGAGCTCAGCCTGGTCAACGACGCCGAGATCCTCAGCGTGATCTACACGACCTTCACCCACCTGGGTTACCACGATTTCACCGTGCGCATCAACAACCGTAAGGTGCTCAACGGCCTGATGGCCTCGCTGGGCATTGAAACCCTGACCACTGACGTGCTGCGCGAAATCGACAAGCTGGAGAAGATCGGGGCCGAGGCCGTGCGCCGCGACCTGCTGGCGCTGGGCGCTCCCGACGCAGCCGTTGGACGCATCCTCGAGTTCGCCGCCATCCACGGAGACCCGGGCGAGGTCCTGGCCGGACTGCGCAGCCTGGGCATCGAGACTGACATCTTCGCCACCGGCGTGGATGAGCTGGCAGAGGTCACCCGCCTGGTGGCCTACCTGGGCGTGCCGGCGCGCAACTTCACCATCGACCTGTCCATTGCCCGCGGCCTGGATTATTACACCGGCACGGTCTACGAGACGATCCTGAACGACCACCCGGAAATCGGCTCGATCTGCTCGGGCGGGCGCTATGACAACCTGGCCGGGCAATTCACCGAGCAGCGCCTGCCGGGTGTGGGCATCTCCATCGGCCTGACGCGCCTGTATGACCAGCTCAAAGCGGTTGGGCTGATCCATACCGGGGCGTCGACCGTCACCCGGGTGCTGGTAGCCCCCATGATCGCCGATCTGAAGGTACCGCTCGAGCTGGCCGCCAAACTGCGCGAGGCCGGTGTACCCACGGAAGTTTATTTCAGCGAAACCAGGTTGAAGAAGAAGCTGACCTATGCCAGCCGCCTGGGCATTCCTTACGTGGCCATCATCGGCGAGGATGAAATCACGGCGGGCGTTTACGCACTGAAAGATATGAGCAGCGGCGAGCAGGTGAAGGTGGGGTTCGAGAAATTACTGGAGATTGTAAAAGAGGGGTAATTCACTTTGCGAAGCCTTCACCTTGCAGCATCCGTATTCAACCGCTACCGCCGGACCAGGGGGAGGAAGAATTGTATGGCGTCTTCGGTCGTGGTAATGGTCACCGGCGCTGAAAGCTCGCTCTGGTTTCCCATGGCATCGTAGGCTGCTACGCCGACCGTCCAATCGCCGGCACGCGGAATCAGCAAACCGGTCGAGTTGCGGCGTCCGGAGTCCTGCATGAACGGCGTTCCCCCCGAAACCGGCTGTGCGATCAAGCGGTATCCCCACAGGTCAGGTTCCGACGACTCATCCCAGCGCAACGGGACGATAACACCCTGGGGAAGGCCAACCGTCAAACCGCCCGGCGCCGCCGGCGCGGAGTAAGCCACAGCTCCTTGCGCCGCCACGAAACCACCATCTGTGGTCACCCCAGTCATACAGTCCATGCCGCCCCCGAAAAGCACACCGATCACGCCTGCGTCCATCAGGTCGCGCGGATGGGAGAAGGCGTATGCCACGCGGTTGTCGCGATAATGGTTGCAGGTGTCGTTCTGGGACATGTTTCCCACCGGAACCTGCCAGAGGAACAGCCGTTTCTGCACCGTGTGCGAAAGCGCGTTCTCCCACAGGATGGCGCGGGTCGGGCGGGGCGTCTCGCGGTCGGTATCGTCCCACCACGGGCGCAGTCCGAAACCGGCGTCCCGGTCCGACCACTCCACAACCAAGGCGTCCGCTCGATCTCCGCCCATAGCGGCGATAAACCGGGCTGTACTGCGCCCCATGTCAATCGCCTGGACATCCGTCACCGACTGCGGGTCGCCATTGACCGCCCACATGCTCGCCATCGGTGCGACCAGCGCGTTCGGCGCCGTGTTATGGATGAGATCGACCAGGTAGCCCCCAAATCCGGCCAGCGTATTGGGGTAACCGGCGATATTAAGCGCTACCGGATAAGAGCTTGGGTCGTTCGCCCGCACGCCAGCGGGACGGCCAGCGCTGTTGCTAAGCTGCTGCATGTACCCATAGAAATCAGGCTCGAGGTTGAAGATAACCGGCTGCGACCCTTTCGCTTCCCGGGCGGCGCGGGCCAGCGAGTCCAGGTATTCTCGCACGGTGCCTGCATTTTGCAGCTTTTGAGCGTAACAGGTGGAGCTTTCCCCACAGTTAGGAGGAACCCCCAGGATCATGTACACCGTCACCATCGGGACGTAATTCTTCCCCCAGGCCTGGTGGACGAATCGCGAGACAAAGTTGCTACCCCAGGTTTCCCAGTTATAGGTAATGTACTGGTAGACATAGTTCCAAGGGACGCCGCTGTTCACCTGCCAATCCTGCCCCGCGTTCTCGCTCCAGGCGTTCGATCCCCAGCCGATGTGCTGCGGCAGGACAGGTGGGATCGATCCGCCCGGCGTATCGAGTACCGCCAGGGTACCCAATGGCAGGCTGGCGCTGTGGCCTGCCTGGTCTTTAGCGGTCAGGAGCAGCTTCTGCTCGCCGGCGGCCGTCCCAGGGGCGATGGTCAGCGCCGCGCCGTACACCCCATCGCCGGGCTGGCCGTCGTTGCTGCGCCCGTCATCGCGCAGGGTGACCGTCTCGCGGCCCAGCCTGGCTGCATCCAGCGTGACAGCGGCGATATCGCCCGCTCCTTGTGGATCTGTGATCGTGGCGCGGACGACGAGCGGGGTAAACCCATCCGCCGGTACCGAGCGCGGAAACAGCGCCCCGCCGGAGAGCTGGGGGCCCTCCGGGCTTTCGGGGCTAACCAGGCTGATGTCGTCGATAGTATAGGTAGGTTGGCTGCTGTCGGTCGAGCACTGCCACGTGATCCCCGTGACAGTCGCACCGCCCGGGTTGAGCGTGCTCAACGGCACCCGGATTTCTTCCCAGGCGTTGGCCGCCGGGGGAGTTACCGCAAAAGCCGGACCGATCTGGTCGCCACCGTTCACCTGCAGGTTGAGATAGACGTTCAAGCGCTGCCCGCCAGCCGCACCTCCATTGAGGAAGAAGCGCAGGTCGGTCAAGCCTTGTATGTCCACACCTGCCTTGTGCAGGTACAATCCCTGCCAGGCCGCGCAGGTTACCGCGATGGAACGAGAGCCGCTGTGCACCGGGGAGGTGGCCTGCAAGTCGACCGTCGCCCACGACCAATTCGACCACCCAGAACCGAGGGCATCCGCGAAGATGGACTGCGTCAGCGCAGGCAGGCTTAGCGGTCCGGAGAAACCGGGCGCCAGCAAGGAAAAGCACAGCCAGATCGTCAGCAGGGGCAAGCGTCTCATACTGGCATTGTAGCATGAACCCCATTTCTCCCGGCGCATCGCCGAATTTCATTTTTGTAAGCTTTGTAACCTAGACGGCCAAATTAGGTGTACCAGATTGATCTGTAATGTACTATAATAATGACGAATCCCATCTACTTCATAGCTTCTTCAGCGTGTAACCCCCAATATCCCCAACATCATTTGTTTTACCGATAACCATTGGTAAACCGGATTCCCACTCCACTATTCTTCCTGCTCGATTTGTTTTGGAAAGGAGATGAAAATGATCCGTAAACTCCACTCATCACTGGTTATTTTGATAATCATTCCCCTGTTATTGGGGACGGTATTCATTGTTGCCCGGGCTCAACCTGTATCCATTGCGCCAGGCATCAGTCCGGAATTCTCCTATCAGGGGCAATTGAAGCAAAACGGCAACCCATATACCGGGACATGCAATTTCACCTTCAAATTATGGGATGGGGTGGAAGCCGGAAGCCAGTTGGGGGCAGATCAGGCTATCCCGGGGGTCGTCGTAACCGGTGGAGTATTTACGGTCCAGCTCAATGGCGCCGGTCAATTTGGGCCACAAGCGTTCTCCGGCGGCCAACGATGGTTGGAAACCTTCGTACAATGCCCTGGAGATGCCAGCCCGACAATCCTCGGTCGACAGCGTCTGAATGCGATCCCATTTGCGCAGTATTCTCTCGCTGCGGATACATTGGATGGTGACCATGCCAACGCCTTTGTGAACCGCCTTGGCGATACGATGGATGGCGTGCTTTCATTACCTAAGGTCAGTTACACAACCCCGCGGCTGCATGTGACTTCAGTCAGCAGTGAAGCCTTCTTCCCCACATCCAATGTGGATTATGTCAATGGGGGCGGCCAAGGCGGCGCATGGGAACCAGCCGGCTCCACAGGCGTTATGGCTGCCTCGGTTCAATTGCCGGATGGCGCTATCGTGACTAAGTTCCGTGTGTACTTCTACGACAACTCTGCAAAAAACCTGGATGTCTCGCTAGATAGTCAGGAGATGCTCGGAGGAGGCTATGCTACCCTTGCTTCTGTAATCTCATCTGGAGCATCAACGAGCCTCTATTACCTGGAGGATAATACCATCAGCACCCCTGTGATCGATAATGAAAACCATGGCTATTTGGTCTGGGTTTACCCTTCGCCCAGTTGGGATGGTATTCTCTTGAGGATCAAAGGCGCATCGATCTATTACACACTAAATGAAGCTCCTTAACTGAAGTCTTTGTCTGGATACATTCAGCAGCGGTCTATTCACCAACAGTTCAGTAGGAGCCAACATGAGAAAAGTGCGAAAGAAAATGATCTGGCGTTTCTTGCTCCTGTCAGGGCTGATTCTGGGGATTGCTTTATCAGGCCTTAGGCTGCCGAATCCGAAGGTGGTATTTGCTTCGGCGCCAGTATATGAAATCTCCCTTTGGGTTGTAGCTGGGGGAGGCAGCGCCCTGCAGAACGGTGCTTACCAGTTCAGTGGTACGATCGGCCAACATGACGCCGGTCCCGATCTTCAAAACGGTACGTATCACTTGAGTGGAGGATTCTGGCAAGCCGCATTTCCGAACTGGCAAACCCATATACCTGTGATCATGAAATAAGGATAGGTTCCAAACAGAAAACTGCGCCCGTGTACTCTACCCACGCTCCATTGCCGTACATCACGACTTCTTGGCATTCCTTCTATTGAATCTCTTCTCGAAAATCGGTATACTGGTGTGTATCCGGTTTGTTTACGGTATTGCCTTATAACCCGACCCCGAAGGCGGGGACGATCTGATTCGCCAATTCACAGCTTGACTTCATGCTCCAGGAGGCATCCGTGAAATACCATCTCCCGATCATGCTCTCAATCGCCATCCTGCTGTCCCTGGTTTTTCCGGGCTCTACCCTGGCCAGCCCGTTAGAACCATTCGGTGGAGGCGGCGGCGGGCCGGAACACCAGTTGCCTTCCTCGAACCCCTACAACCATCTGGTTGTCGATTCGGTCGCCAGCGAAAA
>JAQTMA010000064.1:13213-16139 GCA_028714615.1 Anaerolineaceae bacterium
GTGGGCAGCGTGAACGGCTTATCTTTCCAACTCCAGGAGATCCCCCAGGGAGAGTTCGCCCGCATTGCCTATATCGATGGAATCAGCGGAAAGCTCAATCATATTCAATACCTGGGATTGACCGGCATCAACGGCAACTGCGGGAGCACCCTCCCTCAACGGTGGCGCTGTGAAACCGTGGCAACCGTAGGGATCACCGCCAAGGGGGTTTCCCTGGCTATTGACCCTGCCGGGAATTCGGTCATTGCGTACGAGGATGCTTCGGATGAAAGAGGGCTTTCTTTCCTTAAAATAGCCCAGACCTGGTCACATGGGCTGGGCAATTGCACACTTCCAGGGAATATCAACCGGTGGCAATGTGAGACCCTCGCTTGGGATTCGTCCGGCTACATCTCTCAAGGGGCTTTTGTCAAGCTGCTGGTCAACTCCGCAGGCCTGGGTTCAATTGCCTATTATGCCGGCGATAGCTATGCTCCCGGGGCAGGTAGCCTGCGCTATGCGACGCAATTCATCCGGGTGTTCCTGCCGCTCACGGTGCGTTAAGCCCGTGAACTCCACCCATGACAAGGTTCCAAACCTTGTCATGGGTATCCCGCGATCAATCCCCCCGCTCAAAGGCAAAACGGGCCATCTCCTCGATCTCACCCTGCTCGGGTGAGCGCACCAGGATGCCAAAATCTCCGATGGCGGCGGCGAAAATGCCGCTGATCGGCTCGGCTTGCACCACTTTGCCTGGGAAAGCAGCCTGCATCTCCTCAACTGAATAGGCGTAGTTATGCTGGCACCGCCGGCCCAGGTAAGCGCAGTAATACGGGTGGGTGACCTTGGCCTCGAAACAATTGTGCGCGACCAGGTTGGCGTACTCGCGGTAGATATCGATGTCGTTGGCGAAATTCCACATGTCAGTCGTCATCCCGCCAGGTGGACGCATGTTCACCTCCAGCGCCACCACGCGGCCATCCGGAGTACGAAAGAACTCGAAATGGAAGAACCGCTCGCGCACGTCAAACATCTTTACCAATTTGCGCCCGATTTCCCCCAGGTCAGCCGGGATATCACGCTGGACTACATACCAGAAGTCAAGCTGGTGGTTGACGATCTCCATTACCCCCTCGTTGTAGATCATGGACGAGGAGAAGACCACGCGCGCATCCTGGTCCGCCAACCCGTCGAAGGTCTCGATTACGCCTTCGATAAATTCTTCGAAAATTGTATCGGTCAGCAATGGATTGGCGAAGTATTCCTCCAGCTCGCTCTGGCTGTGGATTTTGGAGGTGCGAGCAGCCCCCACACCGATGTCCGGCTTGGCTATCATCGGGTAGCCGACTTCCTCCGCCAGTTGGAGCGCCTCCGCCAATGTACGCGCCACCCGTCCGCGCGCAACCGGCACCCGCGCCCGGGTAAAGATGGCCTTCATTTCAGATTTCCGCTTGATCCTGGCCAGGTCCTGGGTATGAAAACCGGGGATGTTGAAATCCGCGCGCAAGCGGGCATCACTCTCCAACCAGTATTCGTTGTGTGATTCCAGCCGGTCTATCTTTCCATAGCGGAAGGTAAAATAGCCCATAGCGCGCACCAACTCGTCATAATTGTGCATGCTCCCCACCCGGTAGTATTCGTTCAAGGCCGCGCGCAGCTCGGGGCGCAGCCCATCATTCGGGGCATCGCCGAGCCCGAGCACGGTTACCCCGGCGCGGCGCAGCTCAACCGCGAAAGGATAATAATTGGGTGGGAAGTCCGGGGAGAAATGGACATAGTTCATTACACACCTGACCTGGTGAGAGGTTGAAGAGAAATTCTCACTATTATAAGGGGAATAGGACAATTGAATCACAACCTTTATCATGCAAGCATATCGCCGGGGTATACCGCCAGACGTGGGGTGCGGCCCTCGTGACCGCCCTCCACTGGGTATGCAGAAAACCCACCCGAACCACGGCAAATCCCAATGGCCTAATTAATCGTTTGGGTGTAAAGATGCCTATAATAGATGATAGCAAAACAAAAGCTAATCCGGAGATTGCCATTAAGCCGGAGGGAACAATCTCGCCCGGTTAGGGGAGAATAGACTCATGACCATTCCTACCACCATGCGCGCCATGGTACTCGAAGCGCCCCGCCAGCCGCTGGTCCTCAAAGAGGCGCCTGTCCCTCATCCGAACCCCGACCAGGTACTGATCCGGATTGCCGCCTGCGGCGTGTGCCGCACTGACCTACACATCGTCGACGGTGAGCTAAACCAACCCAGGCTGCCGCTCATCCCCGGGCACGAGATTGTCGGACGCGTGGCAGCCCTGGGCCAAAATGTTAACGGATTGCATGTGGGCCAGCGGGTGGGTGTCCCCTGGCTGGGGTATACCGACGGGACCTGCCGCTACTGCCGGCGTGGGCAGGAGAACCTGTGCGACCACCCGCTCTTTACCGGTTACACCCTGGACGGCGGTTACGCCGAATACACCGTCGCCGACCACCGTTACTGCTTCCCATTGCCGGCAGACCTGAGCAGCAATGCAGATGTACACGCGGCGCCCCTGCTGTGCGCCGGGTTGATCGGCTACCGCTCGTACCGCCTGGCTGGCGAAAATATCGAGCACCTGGGTTTATATGGGTTCGGAGCGGCGGCGCACATCCTGGTGCAGATCGCCGTCCACCAGGGCAAGCAAGTCTACGCCTTCACATCCCCCGGCGATACCCGCGCCCAGCAATTCGCCATTGAACTGGGCGCGGTATGGGCCGGCGCTTCTACCGAGCAGCCGCCCGAGCGCCTGGATGCTGCCATCCTCTTCGCCCCCGTCGGGCCGTTGGTGGTCAGCGCCTTGCGCGCGGTGGTTAAGGGCGGCGTGGTGGTTTGCGGCGGTATCCACATGAGCGACATTCCATCTTTCCCGTATTCCATCCTATGGGGGGAGCGCGTCATTCGCTCGGT
>JAQTMA010000064.1:16239-18725 GCA_028714615.1 Anaerolineaceae bacterium
TGGTACAGCCGGCGATGGGACTGCTCAGCGACCGCAGCCTCTCCCGCTTTGGCCGCCGGCGGCCTTTTATCGCGATCGGAACCCTGCTCGACCTGGTGTTCCTGGCCTTTGTGGCCCTCTCCTGGAACTACTGGGTCTTGCTGGTTGCCGTATTGCTTCAGCAATTTTCCGCCAACATCTCGCACGGCGCCTTACAAGGCTTGATCCCCGACCGGGTACCGGAAGGTCAGCGTGGGATGGCTTCTGCGGTTAAAGCCATCATGGAGCTGCTCCCGTTGATCCTGCTGGCTTTCAGCATCGCCAAATTGATGGGCGCCGGCCAGCTCGTCTGGGCCATCGTTGCTACCGGCGCCGCCCTGCTGGCGACCATGCTGATTACCCTGCTGTTGGTTAAGGAAGAACCCCTCACCATCCGCCCGAACGAACCGATTGGGCCGCCCATGTTGCGCGTATTGGGGATGCTGGGCGGCATCCTGGCGGGGGGAGCGTCCGGACTGGCCGGAGGGGCCTTGATAGGGGGCGTTGCCGGCCTGGCTACCTGGGCCGTCACCGGCCAACGCACCGCCTGGGCGGTTGCTGTGGGTGTGGGCGGCGTGGTAGCGATGGCGGTAGCGGTCGTCGCCGGAGTGTGGGTTGGTACGCGCGCCACCTTGGGGAAGGCTGCCCGGCAGCAATCCTCGTTTACCTGGTGGGTCATCAACCGGTTGATGTTCTTAGCGGCCCTTACCTCGATCCAGGGCTTTGCTCCCTATTTCTTGCAGTATGCTTTTCATACCTCCCGCGAGCTGGCAGCCAGCATGACCGGCAACCTGATGCTGGCGGTGGGCATCTTCACCCTGATTACAGCTCTGCCCAGCGGGTGGCTCTCCGACCGTTACGGGCAGCGTCTCCTGGTGGGGGTAAGCGGGGTGCTGGCGGCGCTGGGGACCGGATTGCTGTTGACCAACATCTGGATGCCCAACCTGGCCATGATTTACGTGGCCGGATGTATCTTAGGTCTTTCGGCGGGATTATTTGTCACGGTGAACTGGGCTTTGGGCGCCAACCTCGTTCCACCTACACAAGCCGGGCGCTACCTGGGGGTATCCAATTTGGCCGGGGCAGGCGCCGGGATGATCGGCGCCGGTATCGGCGCTCCCGTGGCGGATTTTTTGAATGGCTACACTCCGGGATTAGGCTATTTCGTGGTCTTCGCCGGATATGGGCTGCTCTTCCTGCTCTCAACAGTCAGCTTGGGCAAGGTGCACGTGCGCGCTGCAGAAATTACACAGCCAGGTGATGCCCCTCTTCCGATTCCAACGTCGGTGGATTAATATCGCACAAAAAATCACCCCCAATGCCCCGGATTCTGGTTATAATAAATACACTAATCCGGTAGTTTTTATTCTGTTACTTGAGATATCCTGTGACGTTTCTCACCGGAATTCTCAGGTACATCTGATCCTTTAACTGGGTGAACCTTTTGATGAAAATCCGTAAGAGAAATGTTCAAAAAGCAGGAAAACCGCAGCTCCCCCTCGAGGATTCCAACCATCTGGATCATATCCTGGTGTCTGAGTATTACCAGGCCGATGACGCCCTTAAAGTGAGCCAGGAGATCTTGCAGCATCTTTTTGAATCCGACCCGGACGCCAACATCCTCGTGAATGGCGATGGGAAGATCATTTCTATCAACCAGCAGGCCGAGGCAGACTTCGGCTATTGCCGTGAGGAGCTGGAGGGAAAAGCCATCGAGGTCTTGCTGCCGCCCCGCAAACGGAGCCGCCATATAGACTTGCGGGAAAGCTACCTCAAAAATCCCAAAAAGCAGTTTATGGGCTCGCGCGAGGAGATCGTTGGCCGGCGGAAGAATGGGGAAGAATTTCCTTTGGAGGTCACCCTCAACCCGCTCAAGATGGAGAAGGGGGTGCTGATCCTGGCGGTCGCCCGCGATATTACCCAGCGCAAGGAAATGGAACGGGAGATCGCAGAAGTCCAGCACCGCTTGATCGAAAGCACTGAATCAGAGCGCCTACGCCTGGCGCAGGAACTGCACGATGGCCCTATGCAGGATTTGTACGGGGTAACCTATTTGTTAGGGAGCATCGAATCAGAGCTCCCTGACCCACAAACTCGCGAAGAAATGGCATCTGCGCGCCAGGCCGTCAACCAGGTAATCAATACCCTGCGGGAAGTGTGCTCTACCCTGCGGCCAACCGCGTTGTTGCCGTTCGGGTTGAACCGGGCGATCACATCTCACGCCGAGCGGTATAGAGAGATTTATCCGAACCTGGCGATCCACCTGGAGCTTGCCAAGGATGGGGTTCGTCTGCCTGAGGCGACCCGCCTGGCGCTCTACCGGATTTACCAGAACCTGGTTAGCAACGTTGTCCGCCATGCCCATGCCACTCAAGTGTGGATCCGCTTCTTGAGCGATGCCGAACAAGTCGTCTTAGAGGTGGAAGATGATGGGGTTGGCTTTATTTTCCCGCACCGCTATGTTGAGC
>JAQTMA010000065.1:0-3087 GCA_028714615.1 Anaerolineaceae bacterium
ATCTGGGGTATCCGCACCGGGAAGCATTTCTCAGCACGTCCCCCCCGTGTTGATGTGGTGTCAACGGTGTTTTCCCTCCCTGAAGACCACCAAGCATGTCCCCCCCATGCCTGGTGGTCGTTTTTTTTGCGGCCGAGCACCCTTGTAGTGGCCGGCATGGTGGTCGGCTATGCGCCCCCATTCATGCAAGCGCCGATCCCACCCTGGGACGGGCACGGGGTTCGGTTCCAGGATCGTTGATACTCTGTGTACGGGCACGGGGTTCGGTTCCAGGATTTTGGGGGTTCATCCCAACCCCGTGCCCCTACACACGCGGATTTGCCGGGATGGTTGATAACCTGTGGACGGGCACGGGGTTCGGTTTCAGGATTTTGAGAAGCCTATGTACGGGCACGGGGTTTGGTTTCAGGATTGTGGGTGTTCATCCCAACCCCGTGCCCCTACCCCACGGAATTTCCGGGGTGGTTGATATGCTGTGGACGGGCACGGGGTTCGGTTCCAGGATTTTGGATGTTCATCCCAACCCCGTGCTCCTACCCCATGGAATTTCGGGGATGGTTGATATCCCGTGGACGGGCCCGGGGTTCGGTTCCAGGATTTTGGGCGTTCATCCCAACCCTGTGCCCCTAACCCAACGGAATTTCGGGGATGGTTGATAACCTGTGGATGGGCACGGGGTTCGGTTCCAGGATTCTGGGCGTTCATCCCAACCCCGTGCCCGTACCCCAGGGGTTTTCCAGGATTTTGGGTGTTCATCCCAACCCCGTGCCCCTACCCCACGGAATTGCCGGGTTGGTTGATACCCTGTGGATGGGCACGGGGTTCGGTTCCAGGATTTTGGGTGTTCATCCCAACCCCGTGCCCGTACCCCATGGAATTTCCAGGATTGGGAACGAATGGGGGATTTTGAGCTTGAAATATTCGATATTGTGGAAAAAATCGAAAAGAAACGAATGTGGGAATGAGACAACGAGGTAATGAGGTAATGAGGCAACAGGGTAATCCCCACAGGGGAGGATGTGATGGGTAGGGGTACAGCGTTGCGATTCCAGGATGCGGGAGGTTTGACCAAACCCCGCGCCGTGGGGAGATGCATGGAAGGCGTATGCGGTTGGTAAGGTACGAGGAGGGGTATTATAGAATAGATGTGCTATTTTGACAAGGGGGAGATGCTTGGGAGAGGAAGAGAAGGTTTTCGCGCTGAGCCGCGGGGGCGCAGAGGATTATAACCATTTTTTCTCTGCGTGCTTGCGCCTCTACGCGAGAACGAATTGCTAAACCCTTTCTTTGCGTGAGAACAAAGTAAGAAACCTCGCTGTTGCGCGAGGACGAACGAAGAAATGCCACCTCTGGAGAATAGTCAGGAGTTAGGGGAGCCAGCCTCCAACGTCGGTCCAGGCATATTCCAGGTGAGCGGCCAGGTTCTTCCCCAGTTTCCTCCGAACGCGATCGCGCGCGTATCCCATGAGATCTAACCCGCCCAGCTCGTGCAGCCGCCGGCCGATAGCTCGCGTCCGCAGGTGGCGATATTGCCCGTTATAGGCTCCCCCGGGAGATTCAGACAGAAAATCCTCTTTTTTGCCGATAACGATCAACTCATCGATCAATTGATTGACCTCGGCATGCTGTTGAGGCGGGATGCCCGGACCAGGTTGGAACAAATTACGCAAGAATTCCATGATGTATCTCCTCGGGGCAATCCCCAACTATCCCACCCTGAGGCAGGCGAAAAAGCCGGCAGGCTGGTGAAGGGATCCGCGCTTAGCTTACCGGAGAAGCGCTGAACTGGCAACGACCAGCCCGGTTATGGCTCACCACCTTCAGGCAAGTAGGCTTCTGGTTCGGTGTCAAAATCAGCTTTGCAGCCTGGGCTGCAGAAGTAATACGTGGAGCCGTTATATTCGGATACGTATACCGCAGTATCCTCATCGACTTCCATACCACAAACCGGATCGATCGCCATCATCCATACCTCCTTTGAGCAGGGCTATTCTTCCTCTGGCAACTCAATTATAGTATAAGCTTGTCCGTTTGGTTCGATGACATCATGCAATATCAATTTTTCGGTCAACCTCACGGCGATTTCCAATGAGCCTCAAACTACAGCTTGACAGGCCGATGGTTTGCCATATAATCTTGAGAATGTAAGTTGGATTACAAGGCTCAACGGGAGTAAATCATGACAGTTTGCTTGTGTCCGGGGCGGGGCCTGCAGTAACCGCCTCGTCATTTCCATCAGCCTGAGTAATTTTCCCGGCCATTGGGTGTAGGCGGCGAACAGCCCCGCAAGATCGTTCAAGTCAATGCGGAGCATCAATTTGCTGCCTATTTTTTTACCTGATGGTTGGTTTCAACTATACCCAATGAAGGAAGGTTTATCATGGGAAATTGCCAGGATGTTGGTACTCAGGCAATATCCGGTTCGCAGCGAAAAGCCGGTTTATTCGAGACCTTACGTAAGGATATCGAAGCCATCTTCGATCGCGATCCGGCTGCCCGCAACACGCTGGAGGTCATCCTGAATTATCCGGGTTTGCATGCGTTGTGGGGTTACCGCCTGGCGCACTGGTTATGGATGCACAAATTGAAATTGATTGGCCGCATCACCTCTCAGCTCGTCCGTTTCTTGACGGGAATCGAAATCCACCCGGGTGCACAAATCGGGTCGGGATTTTTTATCGACCACGGTATGGGGGTGGTGATTGGTGAGACGGCCGAAATCGGGCGCGATGTGACTCTCTATCACGGCGTCACGTTAGGCGGCACGACTCTGGCGAAAGGCAAGCGCCACCCGACCCTGGAAGATTGCGTCGTGGTCGGAGCAGGGGCAAAAATACTGGGAGCCATCACGGTCGGGACGGGCAGCCGCATTGGCGCGAATGCCGTGGTGGTCAGGTCGGTGCCGCCCAATTCGGTGGTGGTGGGCGTCCCAGGCCAGGTGGTGGTGCGTAGCCACCCAAGAACGCGGGTAGGGGCTGACCTCAACCACGATGAGTTGCCGGATACCATCGGCGCTTCGCTGGTTTCCTTAATGGAAAGGGTGGACGAACTGGAGCAGCGGGTGCATATCCTCCACGAGAATGGGCA
>JAQTMA010000065.1:3187-18563 GCA_028714615.1 Anaerolineaceae bacterium
GAGGGGGTGTCTTTCTCTTGACAAAAGCAGAGACGGGGTATATAGTACGCCGCTGTATTATTCTACGTGTGACGACCTTGAAGTGAGGAGAGATGACTCAAGTAGAAGCACAGGATTTGATCGCTCACATTCGTCGGAATATCCGCGCCTCCGTGCGGGAGGCGACGGATGTGACCGATACCAGCGGTCTGGAGCTGCTGGTTCTATTGCGGGTAGTCACCAATTTATATTCGAATCTGGGCAACCCCAAGACCGGCGACAAAGACATTTCCGGCCCACGCTGGTCATTGTTGCTGCGTTTGCTGGGAGAGGAAAAGCATGGAAACGATACCGGCATCACCCCCACCTTCCTGAGCCGCTGCCAGAACGTCAGCAAGAATACCATCAGCGCCTTACTGCGCGGCCTGGAAACGCAGGGACTGGTGCAGCGGACGCTGGACCCGCGGGACCACCGCATATTTCGTATCCAGCTCTCCCCAGAGGGGCGCAGATTGGTTGAATCGTCAGCACCCCAGCACATGCAAGCGTTAAACGCATTGGTTTCCAATTTCACAGTGGATGAACGCGTGCAACTCGAAAGATTGCTCACCAAACTATATTGTTCCCTGGTTGAGCAGTCACAGATTGATGGGAATGGTACCAAATCGACGTTCCAAATTCACGGAGGTTAATTTGTACGGAAAGGCACTGAATCCAACCCAAAAAACACAGACCTCGTCTGCAGTTGGAGTAAAATCCGCCTCGGCGCTAGGGCGCGCCATCGGGTACCTGGGTCATTACAAGCAACTGGCCTTCTGGGCGTACTTGTTCTTGTTTATTTCTACCGGCGCCATGTTAACGGTGCCGCAATTGATCCAGAATATTATCGATGCAGTCTCGAATGGCTACATCGCCAAGCAGATTTCGGCTATCCCGGCTGCATTTTTACCCACCGTTCTCCAAAAGCTAGGATGGACCGCAGACCAGTTTACCACCTACCAGAACGGGGCTGAACAAGCCCTCATCTCTGCCGGATTGCTGATCTTGATGTTCGCCATCATGCGTGGCGCCTTCGCGTATGCGCAGACGTATATGTCGGAACGGGTCTCACAGAGTGTGGCCTTCGACTTCCGAAACGACCTTTTTTCCAAGATCCAGCGCTTATCCTTTACCTACCACGATCGCAACCAAACCGGCCAACTGATGGTGCGGGCTACCGATGACGTGGAAAAGCTGCGCCTGTTCATCGGCCAGGGACTGCTCATGGCTACCCAGGCGTTGGTCATGTTGATCGGCAGCATGCTGATCCTGGTGTTTACCAACCTGAAGCTGACCCTGGTCATCCTGCCAATATTGCCGATTGCCATCGTTTTGTTCGTCGTTTTTGGAATGGCTACCCGGCCGCTGTTCACCGAAGTACAAATCCGGCTGTCTCGCTTGAATACTATCCTGCAGGAAAACCTGGCCGGGATGAAGGTGATCAAAGCCTTCGTGCGTGAACCCGAACAACAACGGCGCTTCGACAAGTCTGCCGATGACCTGATGACCCAGCAGATCAAGGTAGCGCGTTTCTTCTCGTTTCTCTTTCCACTCATCTTCCTGGTGATCGGGCTGGGACAGGCTGCCATTCAATACTTTGGCGGTCGCCAAATCATCGAAGGAACCCTGACCCTAGGGGAGTGGCAAAAATTCAGCATGTACCTGATGTACGTCTTCTTCCCGCTCGGCCAGTTGGGGATGATCATCAGCCAGATGTCACAGGCCAGCGCTTCAGCCACGCGTGTGTTTGAGATCCTGGATGCCAGGAACGATGTGGTGGACAAGCCTGACGCCATCACGCTGCCCAACATCCAGGGTAAGGTGGAATTCCGCAATGTGACCTTCAATTACTTCGGTGGTGGAACGCCGGCCCTGAAGGACGTCAGTTTCACTGCCGATCCCGGGCAGACGATCGCTCTATTGGGCGCGACCGGGTCGGGGAAATCAACCATCATCAACCTCATCCCGCGTTTCTACGATGCCACCTCCGGGCAAGTTTTGATCGATGGATACAACGTTCGCGACGTTTGCCTGGACTCGTTACGCCGGCAGATCGGTATCGTCCTGCAAGACACAACCCTGTTCTCCGGTTCCATTCGCGACAACATCGCCTTCGGACGTCCGGACGCCAGCCAGGAAGACGTAACTGCGGCAGCCAAAGCAGCCTCGGCGCACGACTTCATTATGGAGTTCCCCAGGGGGTACGATACCCCGGTAGGCGAGCGTGGCGCCACTTTGAGCGGAGGGCAGAAACAGCGTATCGCCATCGCCCGTGCGCTCTTGATGGATCCACGCATCCTCATCCTGGATGATTCGACCAGCAGCGTCGATACGGTGACGGAGTATGAGATCCAGCAAACGTTGACCCATTTGATGCAAGGGCGCACGAGTTTTGTGATTGCCCAGCGCATCAGCACCGTCCGCAACGCGGATCGCATCCTGATCCTTGATCGGGGCGAGGTAGTCGCCTCCGGACGGCACGAGGACTTGATGGAAGAGAGTGCGATTTATGCAGAAATCTATAATTCACAACTCGTGGAAGACGCCCCTGGACAGTTGCAAGCCGGCGCCGTCCCTGAGCTGAAGAGTGAGGAGAATTAAAGATGGTTGGTGGATTTGGAGGCGGCCCGGGTGGGCGCGGACTTCTGGACCGAGAGGTGAGCAAGCCCAAGCAAGCCGGGGCTACCCTGGAGCGCCTGGCGAAGTATTTCGGCGCGTATGGAGTTGCGCTAATCCTGGTGGTTGCCTTGATCATTGGCTCTACGTACACACAGGTAAAAACCCCTGAGCTGGCCGGCCAGGCGGTCGACTGCTTTCTAACCCCGGCAATCGCCGCCAGGGTGGAGGGGAGCAGTGGGAGTGCTTCTCCATTCGCTCAATTCATGGGCAAGAGTGGCTCGAACATCGAAACCAACTGCCGCTATCACCCACTTCCGGCTACTGCTACAACCAACGACTATATCAGCGGGTTGGGGAACCTGATCTTGTTGATCGTCGGCCTATCTGTGGCCGGCGCCATCATGAGCGGCCTCATGTTCTTCATCATGACCTGGTCGGCTCAACACGTCCTGCGCAAATTGCGTATGGAGGTCTTTCGCCATCTACACCAGCTTTCCCTGGGATACTACGCCGAGCACGAGGCTGGCTCGGTGATGAGCCGCATCACCAATGACATGGAGACGATCAACCAGGCGGTCAGCTTCGCCCTGGTGAGCGTCGCCAGCGGCAGCCTGCTGTTGGTATGGGTGGCAGTGAAGATGCTGAGCCTCAGCCTGGCCTACGGTCTGGTCAGCATGGCCGTCGTCCCGCTGATGATCGTGGCGACCTTCTGGATCTCCGGACAGGCGCGCAAGGCATTCCGCCGCACGCGCATCGAAATCGGCAAGGTGAATGCCAACCTGGAGGAAAATATCGCCGGAGTCCGCGAGGTGCAGGCCTTTGGCCGCGAGGACGCCAATATCGAGGCGTTCCGCGAGTCCAATGCCGCCAACCGAGATGCCAATATCACGGCTGTCTCTTTCACTGCTGCCCTGGCCCCAACGCTGGAAGCCCTTGGATACGTTGCGGTTGCTATCGTGACCATCACCGGCGGTTTCTTCCTGTTACGCGGTCAGACCCTGTTCGGCACAGCCATCTCGCTCGGCCTGATCGTTACGTTCATCGGCTACGTGCAACGTTTCAACCAACCGATCCAACAAATATCGGTATTGTGGGCCAACATGCAAAGCGCCGTAGCCGGCGCCGAACGCATCTTCGAACTGTTGGATACAGTTCCGGACGTACAAGATGCTCCCGGCGCTGTACCGTTGCTGCCTATCCAGGGCCGGGTGGAGTTCGAGCATGTCTCGGCGGCCTACGTCAAAGACGAAATGGTATTGAAGGACGTCAGTTTCGTGGCAGAGCCCGGCCAGACGGTGGCGGTCGTCGGGCAGACCGGAGCAGGCAAGACCACCATCATCAACCTGATCCCGCGCTTTTACGATGTACTTTTGGGGAAGATCTTGATCGACGGCCAGGATATCGCCAGGGTGACCCGCGCCAGCTTGCGCAAGCAAATTGGCCTGGTCTTGCAGGATACCTTCCTGTTTAGCGATAGCGTGATGAACAACATCCGCTTTGGCCGGCCGGAAGCCACGGATGATGAAGTGAAAGCTGCAGCCAAGCTGTCGCATGCGGACGATTTCATCAACCGCCTCCCCCAGGGCTATGACACGGTACTCGGAGAGCATGGTTCCGGTTTGAGCCAGGGACAGCGCCAGTTGATCGCCATCGCGCGCGCTGCACTGGCTGACCCACGCATCCTGATCCTAGACGAAGCTACCAGTTCGGTCGACACACGCACCGAACGCCAGA
This sequence comes from Anaerolineaceae bacterium, assembly GCA_028714615.1. The sequence continues at coordinate 7,559 of JAQTMA010000065.1, forward strand.
TCCAGCAGGCTCTGGATATACTGCTGAAGGGACGCACCAGCTTCGTCATCGCTCACCGCCTGAGCACAATCCGCAATGCAAACCAGGTGCTGGTCATCGAGAACGGCGAGATCGTCGAGCGTGGAACGCACCAGTCGCTGCTGGCGCAGAAGGGCGCCTACTACAACCTCTACATGCGCCAGTTCCGTCGGGACGAGAATGGGACGCCTGAGCCCAATGGAAATGGGGGGGCGCTCAATCTTCACCCTCGCCCGGTAGATTGATGATTGTAGGTTGGCGATCAGTGGATTTGTTCGGTTATTCCGATTTCTCGAGCTTATTCCGGGCTTGTTCCAATTGTTGCAGGGTACTTTCGATGCGCTTCTTCACCTCTTCGTACGGAGTGAGTTTGCTTTCGCGCTCGTCTCCCAGGCGTTGCTCGTCGTCCACCCGGTTATGACCGCCGCGCTGCGTGTTTTGCATGCTCAAGGCTGCCTGGCGCCCTTGGAACTGAGCACGCAGCGCATGCAAATCCAGGTGCAGGCTGGTCTCGATGTGACGCAGCTTCTCTTCGGCTTCGGCCAGTTTCTCGGGTGAACCTTCCGCAATGACCTCTTCGTAGTGTACCTCGTTCAATTCGTGTTCGTATTGGGCAGGTGTCTTCATGCGAGTCCTCCTCTTGGTTTGATACCATTCCCAGGTTAATCTTACCCGCTCTGGTGCGGGCATGCAAGCGGATCATTCTCCGAATGGCGGGGATCGATCATCCAGATCAACATTCACCGATTTTGTGCTAGACTTAATCCTATGAACATACGACAAGCTGAGAAACCTGTACAGTTAAACGTAAAAGATTGGCAGCAGAACTGGCAGCGCGAGCTTGAAGGTTCCTACCTCTATGCGGAGCTGGAAAAACTGGCGCGCGAGCCAGGCTTAAAGAAAGCCTTAGGCCAAATGGCCGAGCAGGAGACCACCCACGCCAAAGTATGGGCGGAACTCGCCAGGCAGGCCGTCCCTGGGATGCAGACGCCCGGCATCGATTTGCGCATCCGCTTGACCTTGCTGATGGCGCGCTGGTTGGGCGTTGAATCGGTGTTGGGTTTGCTGATCAACGACGAAGTGAGCGACATCGCCTCCTATACCGATCAGGCGACGGAGAGCGGAGACAAAGCCCTCTACCAGCCCGTTCTGAAAGATGAAACCACGCATGCGCGTACATTGGCGAAACTGCGCAACCCCGAAGCCTCAACGCAAACGGAACCCTGGCATCGGGGCGCCTCGGCGAGCGGTTTTGTGCGCGACATGGTTTACGGGTTTAACGATGGCCTGACCGCGAATTTTGGCCTGGTCATGGGCGTAGTCGGAGCCTCCGTCAACAACCGCATCATCTTACTCACCGGGTTCGCCGGGCTGTTGGCGGACGCGCTTTCGATGGCAGCCTCCGGTTTCCTGGCTTCGCGCTCCGAGCAAGAGGTGCGCCAATTTCACCTGGCCCTGGAAAAGGCCGAGTTGGAGCTGATGCCCCAGGAAGAGCGTGAAGAGCTCGTTGGCTTCTTTACTTCCAAGGGGCTGACCCGTCAGGAGGCTGCTACCGTGGCTGACCGGCTGATGCAAAAGCCGGACGTCGCCCTCACCCAATTGGCCCGCGAGGAGTTGGGCATCGATCCAGAAGCTATTGCCAACCCACTGATGGAAGGGGTGCGCACCGGCCTGGCGACCGCCTTAGGTGCGGTCATCCCCATCATACCCTTCCTGTTTTTATCCGGACCGGTCGCCATTTGGACGGGGATCGGGGTTGCCATGCTGGCGCACTTCGCGGTGGGCGCCAGCCGGGCCATCTTCACAGGGCGTCCCGCCATCCGCAGCGGTTTCGAGATGTTCGTGGTGGGAATGGGGGTGGCATTGGCCACTTATCTACTGGGGACGCTCGTGGGGGTCAAGCTTTAATAGTTAACCATGAAGGGCAGAAAGTGCACGAAGTAAGGCCAGTGTACTTTGTGTTGTACGTGGTTCATAGTTTTTACCTCAGGGTAACAGGTGCAGGGGCAAGCCCAGGAATTTCCTCGCCGCCCTCCTTGAGCAGGTTAACCCGCTCAGCGGTCAGGGAGATCGCTTCCGCCAGGGCGGCCGGGCGGATGTCGATCTTGAAGCAGTTGTGCAGCGGGCTGATCCGGGCCCCCAAAGCCGTAGCAGCCCAGAACACCAGAGCCAACGGGCGCATAAAACCGCTCAGTTTGGCAGCCCGCCTTACCTCTGCGAGGGTGTCCGTTTCCCAACCGCCGAACAGCCCATAGAAAAAGGCGAACACCGGATAAGAGGGCAGAATGGCAATCAATAGTGTGAGCATGCTCGAGATCTGATCGCCGCGCCAGATCAATGTTCCCAGCCAGCGCAGAAAGGCGTAATGGGCCAGTCCGGCGGCCAGCGGAGCAACGATCGATTGCCAATAATAGAAACGCTGGCGGTAGCAAACCCGCTGGTTGATGAAATAAACAATAAAACCTTTGGCCAGTAGAGCCACGAAATAGGAAATGATCAAAGCATTGATCTGCAATGAGCGCACCAGAATAAATGCCAAACCGATGCGGATGGATTGCTCGAAGGCAATCATCAGCACCACCAGCCAGGGCTTGTTCGTTCCGCGCTGAATCGTATCGCCCACCCAAGACGGATATTGCACCGCTCCCCACAGGATAAGCGGGGTGGAATATGCCGCAGCCCGGATGAACTCCGGCCCGCTCGCCCCCAAAATGAAACGGTCTGCCACGGCAATCAGCGAAGCGGCCAGAAAAGCGCTGATCAGTCCTCCCCATTGGTAACCAACCGCAGAGTAATACTGGCTGAGAATGCGTCGCCCATTGGATATGGCTTCCGAAATCGACGGCATCAGGTTGTTGAAAAGCGTGGCAAGTACCTGGAAGGCGAAAACGAAATTTTGGGCGAGCACCCAGTTTCCCCACACCTCCGCATAATTGACCAGGTAGGCCTGGGTGATGAGGATTTCCACGGACTGGCCAATGCCCCAGGCGATCGATCCGAGCATATCGAAGACGCCGAAGCGAAAGGCGCTCTTGATCGTGGCCCAATCGAAATGAGCCAGGAAGAGCAAGCGGCTGTTATACCCCAGGCGGGTGTAGAGGAAGAGACCAACCAGAAATGTGAGCAATTCGGCGGCATACGCTGCGAAGCCCATACCAAACAACCCTCCCATCGAGGCGCCGTATTCCGGGTGGGCTCGTCCCCAGGCTACCATCAACATGACGAACACCGGCTGAGCCAGCATGGGGAATACGACGCCCAGGCCCATGTCGAGCACCTGGGCGTAGTCAAAACGCTGCAGCCCGGTCAGGGCATGGCGCAGTACCTGGTAGAATCCCGGAATCTGGATGAAGGTGTGGATAACCACACTCCAGGCATAGATGGCATAGGCAGTTTTGGGCATCACAGTACTGGAAAGCCCCACCATGATCGCCACCTGGACAGCACCGGAGAGAATTTGCCACCAAACGAACACTTGCCCGTATTGCATTCCCTTGCGGGGGTCATGTACCCGATATTGGGAAATGAATTTGATGAAGGCCATACTGGTGCCCATGTCGAAGAACAACCAGATGATGTTGAAGAACTGGGTGACCCGTCCCCAGATTCCCAGAGCCTGGGCTGATGGCAGGATGTAGACCGGCAGGATCAGATTCTGGTAGATGATCAGGGGAACGAACAACACCAAACCGAAGAATAGAGCGACGAAGAATCCACCCAGAGGGCGGTGAAAACCAACCTCCTCCCAACCCGTTCCGGCTTCGTGCGCGCTAAAGCCGCTTTTATTCGATACGAGTGTATCCAGGGCTTCTGGATGCGCCAGGCTGTAGCGACGCACCAAGAAAAAGGCCGATCCGGCGCAAACCAACAGACCGCCCAATATAGTGAACAGGACGATCTGGTCATATCGGTGGGGAACAGGGGAGCCGGGGTAATCCGCGAAGGAGAGCGGGGTCTGTCCGGCAGACCGCTGTACCAGATGGTAGATCAGGTAATTGAAATATGCCCATTCCTGGAATGAGGTGTTCGATCCATTGATAAATGCAGTGAAAAGATAAGCGTGGCCTTTCCCGATGGACTGGTTCCCCAAGATGAGCGAATCATCCTCATACCCGACAACTAACGGCGAGAAACCTGGGGCATCGGTTTTGAACCGCTCGCGCAATTGCGTGGAACTCGTCCAGAAAATCTCAGCGGAAATCGGATCGGAATTATTTCCGGTCGTCGTCAGGCTAACCGGTGTGGTTTGCACCAGGAAATGAATCGGTTCCCCGAGCAGGTCTCCGGCAGCGCTCTCGGTCAGCTCCGGCCCCAAAAACAGCACTAACCCGGCGCCCTGCTCCACCCTCCGGCGTATCTCGATTGCATTAGTGATCGTCCCATTCAGGACGAAAACATCTGCCTCGCCGATATCCTGGGCGATCTGAAATCCCGGGTTGAGCCGGATAGCCCGCGATATTCCCCCTTCCGGGCCTGCATAGTATACCCGTACGACAGCATCCGCAGAGACCGGCGAGGGCCAGAACAGAACGAGCAAGAACAGCGCCAGGACAATTTTCCGCATTGTTCCTTCTTCTTCTAGCGATACAACTGCCAGGAATTCATTTGCCTGGCAAGTAGGGATAAAAACCGGTTGGATACGACCAAGTTTATACTGATTGGATTGATCCGTCAACATACCTACGGTCTCCAGCGGACCGCTTGCAACGTATAATTGAAGCAACATGATTCTCGACGAAGGAGCGTCCATGTGTCCGGATACCGCATTGGGGTGATCTCAGATACCCACGGACTGTTACGAAAAGAAGTACTGCGTGAATTGGAGAACTGCCAGCACATCTTGCATGCCGGCGATGTGGGTAAGCCGGAGATCCTGGATACTTTGCAGCGCATTGCCCCGCTCACCGTCGTGCGTGGGAACGTGGATGGAGGTTCCTGGGCGGACATTCTACCCGAGACAGCCAAAGCCCAGGTGCAGAACCAATTGTTTTACCTGATTCATAACCTGGCCGAGCTCGATATTAATCCGGCTACCGGTGGGTTTTGTGCGGTCATCTACGGTCACAGCCACCATGCCAGGCAAGAGTACCGCCAGGGGGTGCTCTATCTCAATCCCGGGAGCGCTGGTCCCAGCCGGTTTGGCCTGCCCGCCAGCATGGCCCTGCTGCGCATCCAGGACGAGGAACCAGAGGTGGATTTCGTCACCTTACCTTCGTGAACCGGGTCAGGAAACCTCCACGGTGACACAGAGCGATGCTCTGGTTATCAGGATAAAATATAGTCATACCATCTCAATAAAATGGGCTGCTCCCAATGATGAGATGATCTATATAGTCGAATAATCGAAGGAGAATGGCCAAGAACGATGGCGATAGAGACACAGGTAGAGATCGTACGGGCTGCGCCTGGGGATGCGGAAGAATTGAGCGCTATCGCGTTTGCAGCCAAGGCGCATTGGGGATATCCGCAGCACTGGATGGAATCCTGGCGCTATACCCTGACGATCCAACCGGCCTACATCACTCAAAACGCGGTTTATCTGGCGCAGTTCTCCGAAAAAACGGTGGGTTTCTATGCCCTGGCCGAGACCGGCTCTGGCCTGGAGCTCGAGCATTTATGGGTCTTACCCGCGATGATGCGGCAAGGGGTTGGCCGGGCGCTCGTCGTGCATGCTCTGCGCATGGCCCGAAAAAAAGGAGCAGACCAGGTCGCTATCCAGTCCGATCCGCATGCAGAGCCGTTTTACCTGCGTATGGGAGCCGTCCGGGTGGGTGATTACGTCTATGAGCTAGACGGGCAGACGCGAGTCTTGCCCAAGATGGTGATCACCATATGACCACCAGCCTGCAATCGATCAGCACGGCCCGCATGCGACTGGCGTGCCTGACGATGGATCAATTGAAGGATGCCGTTGTAAATCCCTCGTTTTTGGCGGGCCAACTGGGCTGCCGGTTGGCACCCGAGTCGATCAGCGATGCGTCTCAGCGTGCGATTGCCATCAAAATCGAGAAGATGAAGTACGTTCCGGCCAACCAACATGGTTGGATCAGTTATTGGATGCTGATCTTGAAGGAAGAGCTGATCGGTATTGGCCTGGCCGGGTTTAAAGGCGCACCCAATTCCGGCGGCGAGGTCGAAATCGGCTATGGGATCGCCACAGAGTATCAAAACCGGGGGTTCATGACCGAAGCAGTTGGCGGCCTGGTGACGTGGGCTGTGCAACAGCCCGGCTGCCGTTACGTGACCGCGGAAACCTTGAAGAATAATCCGGCCTCTCAGCAAGTGTTGGTCAAAAATGGCTTTGCGATCACTCGCGAAAGCGAAACCGCCCTGTTTTGGAGAAGCCGATCCAATTCACCCTCCGAATAGTACAATCTGGATATTGTGTACAAAGAGACCGCTGTTCATGCAGACAATTTTCGTCTACAATAGAAACATACAAAACTTCCGGTCAAAATTATTCCTACTCAGGCTTGGAGATGCGTGATGGTACCAATCCCCCACGTAAAAAAAGGAAAACTGGAGAAATACGTAATTGCGGATTCCCCGATCCACGGGAAAGGGCTATATGCGGCGATGCGGTTCCGGAAAGGAGAGCGTATCCTGCAATTCGACGATACCCGGGCCGTAACGGACGAGCATCCCCTGAATCCTGAGGATGGTGAGGTTCCCAGGCGCATTGGCAGCCTGCAGGGGGGAAAAACGGTCCTGCTGCAAACGCCGGAATGTTATATCAACCATTCTTGTGATCCGAATTGTTACACCCACACCCAGGGGAGCTGGCGCTATTTGATCGCCTTACGGGAAATCCGGGCTGGCGAAGAAGTCACCTACGATTATGCCATCAACAATAGCACCGAGTATGTTGGGGAATGCCGCTGTGGCAGCCAGCGCTGCCGCGGAACTCTGCACGGCGATTTCTTTCAGTTACCGCGTGAAACCCAAATTGCCTACTTGCCGCTGTTGGATTGCTGGTTTGTGGATGAGCACGCCGAACAATTGAAATCGTTGCGCGATACGGTCTGAATTTCAATATCATGATACATGCTACCCATTAGCAGGAGGGCAATTCAATGACAGAGCGGGCAAGTATCGTTACAACTGCACAAACGTTGGTCGCGCCGGGGAAGGGAATCCTGGCAGCGGATGAGAGCGATAGCACGATCAAGAAGCGCTTTTCGGCAATTAATCTCGAATCGACCTTCGAGCTCCGCCGGGCTTACCGGGATATGCTCTTCACGACCCCGGGGATTGAACAGTATATCAGCGGGGTGATCCTGTTCGATGAGACCATTCACCAAACCACTATCGACGGCACCCCTTTTCCCAAGCTGCTGGAGCAGCGAGGCATCATCCCTGGCATCAAAGTCGATACCGGCGCCAAAGAGTTGGCCGGTTTTCCGGGCGAAAAGGTCACTGAAGGCTTAGACGGACTGCGCGAGCGGTTGGCGGCTTACCGCGCACTCGGCGCGCGATTTGCCAAGTGGCGGGCTGTCATCACCATCGGTGCAGACTTGCCCACGCGTACCTGTCTCGAAGCCAATGCGGAGATGTTAGCCCGCTATGCCGCCTTATGTCAGGAAGCGGGGTTGGCGCCCATCGTCGAGCCAGAGGTCTTGATGGAAGGAGACCATTCGATGCAGCGCTGCGAGGAGGTCACAACCCAGGCGCTCGAGATGGTATTCAACCGTCTGGCAGCGCACCGGGTGCTTTTCGAAGGGATGCTGCTCAAGCCGAACATGGTTGTGCCGGGAAGCGCCTCAGGCCAGACCGCGACTCCGCAGCAAATCGCTGCGGCGACCGTGCGCACCCTCCGGCGGACAGTTCCGCCGGCCGTTCCAGGCGTTGTTTTCCTCTCGGGTGGTCAAGGCCCGGAAGAGGCCACGGAAAACCTGAATGCGATCAACACCACCGGCAAGCAACCCTGGCAACTCAGCTTCTCGTACGGCCGCGCCCTGCAAGACCTTTCCATGAAATCCTGGTCGGGGAATCCCAAGAACGGTGAAACAGCCCAGCGGTTATTCTTCCGCCGCGCTGCCCTCAACAGTGCTGCTACGTTTGGGTCGTACTCAAACCAGATGGAGTAAGCTCCTGCCTGAGGCAATCTACCGTTTTAGAACGGAGGGCATTTCTCGGTTATAATGAGGTCAAGGAGATCAAAGATGTCATCGAATAAACCGAAAGGGATGACCGTTTCCAGCCCCGGTTTCTTGAAAGAACTGGTCTTGCGCATAAAGCTGATCCTCCGATTGATGGGTGATCGGCGGGTCAACCCATTCTTTAAATTGATCCCGGTAGCCACGCTTTTGTACCTGGTCTTACCGTTCGATATCCCCGGTCCGGTTGATGATGCGACTGTTCTCTGGCTGGGAAATTCTTTGTTTGTCGAGTTATGCCCGCAAGGCGTTGTCCAGGAACATTTGGACCAGCTCAAGCAGATCCCAACGATCCATTACACCGCAACACCCGGTTCCGGAGAAGTTGTGGATGCAGAGTTTACCGAGAACAAGAATCCGTAATCCACACTGGCAGTTACGCCCGCCAGGGTAATGGGGGAATCACTTCAGTCATGCTGAAATCTCAACGACGATCCCGGCACTCCTTCACTTTTTGTAGGGGTTACTGGGTGACCGTGTGCTTATGGGCCGGTTTCACCCTGGCTGGTTGCGGCGGGGCGCCCATGACGCCAACATCCTTGCTTACCTCCCGGCCTGAAATCCCGTTTGCTGCCTTATCCCCCACGACGACGAGCATTCCCCCTGCAATCGCCGCCAGCGCTGCGCCCTCCGCTCAAGTCGCTCCTCCGGTTGACGCGCCCACCCGAATGCCAGCGACAGCTTCAGCCAGCAGGACATCTCCTGTGGGTATCAGCGGCCTGCCTGACCCGAGGTCAGTGCACTGGGTGGAGGTGGTGAATGGATTGGACGACCCGGTGGGGCTGGCGAATGCTGGCGATGGTTCCGGAAGGCTGTTCATCCTGGAACGCGCCGGCAAAATCCGGTTAATCGCTCAAGGTCAATTGGCGCCGGACCCTTACCTGGATATTACCGACCGGGTAAGCAGCCAGGGCTCGGAACAAGGCTTGCTCGGCCTGGCTTTCCATCCCCAATTCAAGCAGAACGGTTATTTTTACATCAATTACACCGATACGAGTGGAAATACGGTAATCACCCGTTTCCACGCCGATCCGGCCAAGGTTCAGGCTGATCCGGCCAGCCAGCATGATTTGCTCCACGTCGAGCAACCTTATGCGAACCATAATGGCGGTAGTATGGTGTTTGGGCCGGATGGGTATCTCTATATGGGGCTCGGTGATGGCGGGTCGCAGGGCGATCCCAAACATAACGGTCAGTCTCTCCAAACCCTGTTAGGCAAGCTGCTGCGGGTAGACGTGGATCATGGCGATGCATACACCATCCCACCAGACAATCCTTTCGCGAAAGGTGGAGGCAGGGCAGAAATCTGGGCCTATGGGCTTCGCAATCCCTGGCGCTTCGACTTCGATCCCCAGACCCACGATCTCTATATTGCCGACGTGGGGCAGGATACATGGGAAGAGATTGATTTCTTACCCGCCGGTGCACCCGGTGGGGCCAATTTCGGATGGAGCTACCGGGAGGGAAGCCACGACTATCAGGGCAACCTCCCGACTGGGCTGAAGGTGATTGAACCGGTGTTCGAATACAGCCATGACCAGGGTGGCTGCTCGGTCATCGGAGGGGTCGTCTATCGCGGTCAGGCCCTGGCGGACTGGCAGGCGGTTTACATATTCGGAGATTACTGTTCCGGGAAGGTGTGGGGATTGCGACTGCAGCCGGATAGGTCATGGCTGGGGAACCAGTTGTTCGATACCGGGTTTGCCATCACCTCTTTCGGACGGGATGAACGAGGCGAGGTCTACCTGGTGGACCAACATGGCAGCCTGGTGAAACTGGTCAGATCATAATCCCCTTGCTTCGTTCGGTCACACAAGAGAAGTGACCTCTGTCGGCTCTGGAACGTGACGGGTGACACTGGAAGCCTGGCGGGAGAAGGATTATATTTACAAAAAGGATAATCTACGGAGATATTAATAGGAGCTCTGAATGGCAGAAAAAAGCTGGCAACCGTTGAAAGTGCAGTATTGCTCGCATGCAGGCGACCAGGTGCGCCTAGAAGCGCAATTGGTCCTCCCGGCCGAGTTTCTACCGGACCCGCCGGCGCGGGTGGTGGCTCACCGCTGCTCGCATGCCTATATCTGTAATCTCCAAAACCAGGCAAGCTGCGTCTGGTCGGGGACGAACCCCAGTTACGACCCCTTTACTGAAAAAGCCTGAGGAAGATTTCTTGCTCCCTCTCCCAGTGCTTGTCAGGGACGGCGTGCCATAGCGGAGGTAGAGGGTTGGGGTGAGGGTTCGCCGTCTTCAATACCCCCCGCCTCATCTAGCGCTCCCCAAATGACAATCACCACATCTTCCAGGTTGGTCAAAACTTCATTATTCCAAAAGCGAATGACTCGCATACCAGACGCGATCAATACATCGGATCTTTTTTGGTCGTACGCTTCTTTCTCCAGGTGTTGACCACCATCCAGTTCGATGGCCAATTTTGCTTCTGGGCAGTAGAAATCGAGGATGTAGGTCCGAAATAAATACTGCCTACGGAATTTGGCGCCGCAGACCTGCCGGTTGCGGAGAATTTTCCATAACAATTGCTCGGCATTGGTCGAGGTTTGCCGCAATACCTTACAGCGGGCGATCAGAACTTGGTAGGTAGGTGGCATGGTGTATTAAACTCCTTGAACCCTCACCCTCCCTGACGAAGACAACTGTGGAATCCACCACAACCCTCACCCTGACGAAGACAACTGTGGAATCCACCACAACCCTCACCCCAACCCTCTCCCTGACGAAGACAACTGTGGAATCCACCACAACCCTCACCCCAACCCTCTCCCTGACGAAGACAACTGTGGAATCCACCACAACCCTCACCCCAACCCTCTCCC
>JAQTMA010000066.1:0-4850 GCA_028714615.1 Anaerolineaceae bacterium
TTGGCCGTGATCATCGAGATGGCCTTTACACTGAGTAGGGCTGAAGCAAGCTTCAGGATGAAGCGGGGAGAGGCGACCGAAGCGGCGCAGTTTTCGATGCATTTCCCAGCGCTCAAACCAATCTCCTGGGGGTAAACGCAGGATAGAGTCCAGGGCCGGGCGGAGGGTGCGTTGGTAGAAGCCGTCGCTCGGCATTTCTACATATGATGAGGTGGCATTCGGAAGGTACTGCCAGGCCCAGGCATTTATCTCTCGTATTCGTTCGAATACCGGCAACCCGGTGATAGGGACCATTTGCACCACTTCGTGGGCAGCAAACAGGTTATGTTCGTCAAAATGGAGGTGATCATCTGTAATGAAATAGTTCGGACAAACAATATCTCCCCACCGGGAAGCCAGGCGCACCAGGAGAACGACCATCGCCCGCGCCATCCACAGACGCCCCTGACGGGTAACGACCAGGTAATCCAAATCGGCATCCCGGGCGGCATTATTCATGGCCAACGAGCCGGTCACGGCCACCATGCGCACGTAGGGAATTTTCGAGATCCAGTTTCCGTAACGGATAGCTCTCGGCCAGAGATAACTGGAGATTTTCTGGCGTTTTTGGCGGTGCTCAAGGTTGCTCTCTTTTCCAACCAGGGTGTAGTAACCCGCATACGAGCATACCTTGCTTTGAAGAAACCGGCTGCTGGCCAGTGCTTGATGAACCGCGTCTCGAGTGGCTCGATATCCGATCAGATAGCGGTGGGTTTCAACCTCGGTTAATGGGTATTGAAAGATATCCGCGTAGGCAAGGGTAGCATAAACAGCTCGTTCAATGGGTTCCATTTGATTAATCCCCTTCGTGAACCGGTATTAACTGGCGTTGCTTAACCCCGGCAGCTTGAAATACGGACATCGAGGCCACGTATATCAGCCCAGCGGCAAAAAGCGCAGCGTAGAAAGCGATCCCCCAGTTGTGCACAGCTACCGCGAGCCAGGCGGTACCGGCATTCCACAAACTGAAAGCCAACTCAAAGAAAATGATCGGATCCACCTTGATTTGATAACGCTGGCGCGCTTTCCAATCATCTTGCCGTGTTTCGATGCCGAATTTCGGGGTGCGTTCGAAGCGGGAAGGACGTTGAAAAAGCACCTCAAATGCAGCCCGGAGGGTGTTTACCATCATCCCGCAGCCCATGACTGTCATGAACAGGATCACCGGTAGTTGCCCAGCCCAATCGCGACGCAACTGCCGTTGCGCCATGATGAAAAATGCGGTAGGTGCAATCGCAGTGAGGTTGAAGAGAAACGCCAGACCCATTAAGTCCATCAAACCGGGATAATGTCGCGTCAGCAGCAACACCACCGGATAAAGCAGGGAGAGGACAAAGAGCAGTAAGTGAACCCCGTACCCGGTCAAGTGAAGGGTTGCCTCGAGTTTCACGCGCAAGGGAAAGGGCGCGCGCCAGACTTCGGGTAACAGCTTGCGAGCGCACTCGAAACTCCCCCGCGCCCAACGCCCTTGCTGCCGCCGGAAAGCATTCATGCTGGCAGGCAATTCTCCCGGGACAATTACGTCGCGCAGGTAGGCTGCTTTCCAACCGCGCAAAAAGGAGCGGTACGACAGGTCCAGATCTTCCGTCAGGGTGTCAGACTTCCACCCTCCTGCATCCAGAATGGCTGCTTTACGCCAGATTCCACCCGTCCCGTTGAAGTTGAACCAATAGCCGGCTCCGGAACGGGCAGCCTGCTCGACGATAAAGTGGGCATCGATCGCAATTGCCTGCAAGCGGGTGAGTAGGGAGTATTCGCTGTTGAGGTGGTCCCAGCGGGTCTGGACGAAGGCTACGTGCGGATCGGTAAATAATGGCACCGTTTTCTGTAAGTAATCAGGGCTTGGGACAAAATCCGAGTCGAAGATCGCGATAAATTCACCCGATGCTTGCGCCAGGCCTGCGGCCAGAGCGCCAGCCTTATACCCGGTGCGGTCTGCACGGTGCAGGAGATGAATATCAACGCCTTGCTCCCGGAGCTGATTTACCAATTTCTCCAAAATGGTCACGGTTTCATCGGTAGAATCGTCCAACACCTGGATTTCCAGGCACCCTGCCGGGTATTCCAACCGGGCAGCAGCCATGACCAGGCGGGTGGCCACGTACATTTCGTTATACATGGGCAGTTGGACGGTCACCCGTGGAAAAGAAGGCAGCCTGGTTTGCCCCACGGCATCGGGTGCAGGGTGAGAAGCCAGGTAGGTCAGGTATAAAAAGTTGATTCCATAGGCGAACAATGCGCCCACGAAGATCAAATAGAGCATCCCCAAGGGGATCAGAAAGGCATCATTCATTTATCACCGGTTTCTTTAATGCGTTCAGCCAGGCAAGGCTCCATAGGCCCCATAAGGTCCACTGCCACAAGCGGCCTGGCGAGAGCATCCAGGGATAATAATCGAAGAGAGAGATCACCGAGATCGCCAGCAAAGCCGCGGAGATTGAAACCAGCTCTGAGGACATCCGCATCCGGCGGCGGTAGCCAAAGATATAAAGCCAGGGAAGCATCTGGATGCCAAGATACAAAAACCCGCCCAGGCTGCCTGTCTCAGCCGCAACGTCCAGGAAGACCAGGTGGGGCGGCTGCAGGTCAAAGGGGTAACCCGGTTGGGATTGCCGCAGAGCGATTGGAAACGCGCCCAGGCCGGCGCCCGTGAGGGGATGCGCCTGGAAGATCGAGAAAGCCGACCGGTCGAGCAACAGCCTTTCGTTGATGGCCTGATTCTCTGGGGTGGGGGTGGTAAAAGAATGATCCCCCCCAAGACGAAGCTGAAGGTAAGCGGCGTTTTGCCAAAGGAAGGGAGCCAGTACGAGCAGGCTGGCAAAGCCTAGCGCCAGGAGATCTTTCAACCGTCCGGGCTGCCGTTGCAAGATGAACCATAGAACCAGGAACCCGAGACCAGCCGCCAGCCCCAGCCAGGCTGAACGCGAAAAAGTGAGGAAGAGGGCAATAATCCCGAGAAGGATTGGCCCCACGAGGAGAATCTGCCGGCGACCTTCCGCCTTGAAATAAGCCGCGACCAGAAAGACCAGCGCAATTGCCAGGCAGCCGCCCAAGATATTCGGGTGATCGGTCAGGCCGTAAGCGCGCAGAGTTTTTCCTGCTTGAGACCAGACGATGCTCACACCGCTCCACCGGGGATCCAGCGACAATTCCTGGACGGTCTTCAGGCCCAGCGAGCGCTGCTGGAGGACCTGAGCGATGCCAATGGCCGCTTGCGGGACGAGTTGAACCGCTGCGGCGACCGACACAATGCGGTAGGAGTACGCGTGATTAAGAAGGAATAATACCAGTCCGAATAAGAGGGTAAGCCGGGCCAGGTGATAGAGGGAAAGGGATAGATCGACTGAGGTGATGCTGCTGATCCCACCTACCAGCGTGAGGGCGGCAATCGAACCGGTCAGCCAGAGCGGCCCGAATTGTACAGCTCGCCGGTGGACGATCAGGCTGAATCCCCATAAGATCAATAACGCCGCGAGGAAAATATCAGGGAGATACAGCAGGAAATCGGTGTAATCGGGGTAAATATGGGCAACCGGATGAGGGAAAGATATTAGTTTATACCGGAATGGAATCAGGAACACCATCAAGGCCAGGGACGCACCCGCTGCAAGATCCAGCAGGGATGCAATCTGAGATCGGATCGAAACGCCGAGATACCCGGGTTGTGATAGGGGATCTGGCTCTGCAATCGAGCCTGCATAACTGATTTGCTTACCGGTCCATAAATCCATTTGGTTATATCCCACGTAATCTATATAATAAGTCTGATTATACATACGTGCAAATATGATAAATGGATTGATGATCAATAACCGGTTTGAAAACCACAGGACCACAGGCGTGGAGCGTTACGCCCACGAGGTCGCCAGGCGCCTTCCTGGAGAGATGCACTTTGCTGCACCGCACCGGAAAACTACAGGTTGGGCGGGACATGTTTGGGAGCAACTGGTTCTGCCGGGACTGGTCGGAGAGCATTTGCTTTGGTCGCCAGCCAACAGCGGGCCGTTGTTAGTGGAGCGCCAGGTGGTCACCATCCATGATGGTTTCGTCTTGGATCATCCCGAGTGGTATCGGAAAACTTTTCATAGCTGGTACCGGCTGATATTGCCCCGCCTGGCGAGGAAAGCCATGCGGATTGTGACCAGTTCGGAGTACTCTCGGCAACGCTTGGTGAAGCTGCTTCACATTCCCTTGGAAAAAGTGAGGGTTGCCCCCGGCGGAGTTGACCGGTCCAAGTTTTTTCCCTGGCCGGAGGCACAAAAAACCCGCTTCCGGGAAGCGCTCGGGCTTCCTGCGCGGTACGTACTCTTCGTGGGATCCATCGAGCCCCGAAAAAACTTGAACCGTCTGGAAACCGCCTGGGATCGCGTTCACGGGCAGCACGCTGACGTGAAGCTCGTTATCGCCGGGGGGAGTGGGCTCTCCTTCTCAGGAGAATTCAAGCCATGCTTGCACTCCATCCGTTCCCTGGGATATCAGGACGAAAGCCGCCTGGTGGGGTTGTATGCTGGCGCAAGCGCCTTCGTACTCCCTTCACTGGATGAAGGCTTCGGGCTACCCCTCTTGGAAGCAATGGCGTGCGGCACACCCGTAGTTGCCGCAGCAGCGGGCGCCATTCCCGAAGTGGTGGGGGATGCAGCGCTATTGGTCGATCCTTTCGATCCCTTCGATATCGCCCGAGGTCTGGATACAATCCTGTCCGAGCCGGATTTGTGCCACGAGCTGGTCGAAAAAGGCTTCTCCCGAGCAGCCCAATACTCCTGGGAGAGGTCTGCTGAGGTGGTTCAGCAAGTGCTCGCTGAGGTTGCAGC
>JAQTMA010000066.1:4950-18540 GCA_028714615.1 Anaerolineaceae bacterium
GCCCACAAGCGCATCGATCTGATCGTGGATGCCTTCAACCGCCTCGGTCTCCCCCTGGTCATCATCGGGGAAGGGCCGGAGCGCAGCCGTTTACAGCGCATGGCCGGAAAGAACATCACCCTGCTCGGATGGCAGGAACAACCTCGAGTGGCTGCATTGTTAGGGGAGGCTCGCGGGTTTATCCATGCCGGCGAGGAGGATTTTGGCATTGCCATGGTAGAAGCGCAGGCCGCCGGATGCCCGGTGATCGCCCTGGAGCGCGGTGGCGCCCGCGAGATCGTCCAGGTGGGGGTAACCGGGGAATTCTTCGAACAGCAGAATGTAGACAGCTTGCTGGAGGCGGTCAGGCGCTGCGAGCGCCATGCTGAAGCATACGACCCCACCCAAATTCAACGGAATGCCGAGCGCTTCGAGCGTTCTCGTTTTACGGAGGGGTTTGCGCGGTTGGTCAACGACGACTGGTTCTGGTTTCAACAGCGCTGCAAACCGCCTGATCCTGCGAGAGAATTCTGGATAGCACCAAGATTCAGCCAGGTCGTGGACCAGCATGAGGAGTAGAGCCGTCCAATCCAGCCTGGCGCTACGGGATCCTATCACGCTGCAACGGATGCTCAAACGCGGGGTAGACGTGACCGGGGCGGTGGTCTTGCTGGCGTTGCTGTCACCTATCTTTCTGGCCATTGCGGTCATGCTCCGCTGCGCCCCCCCCGGAAAGGTATTCTACCGCCAGGCGAGAATTGGGAAGGGGGGTAAGTCCTTCGAGTTGCTGAAATTCTGCTCAATGCGATCCGGCGCGGGGGAAGGCTTTCAGGAATTCTTGAATCTAAACCCTGCCCAGCGGTTGGAATATGACCAGTATCAGAAGTTGAAGGATGACCCGCGATTGACCCGCCTGGGGAAAGTCTTGCGCCGCTACAGCCTGGACGAACTGCCCCAATTGTGGAACGTCCTGCGTGGGGAGATGAGCCTGGTGGGACCGCGACCGTTTCTCGATGAACAGGCCGCCCTATATGGACCCGGGTTGTGGTTTTATACCCAGGTGCGGCCTGGGCTGACCGGGCTCTGGCAGATATCCGGGCGGAACCAGCTCTCTTTCCGAGAGAGAGTCCAGTGCGACCTGGATTATCTGGCGAATTGGTCCATCTGGATCGATCTCGTGATTTTGTGGCAGACCCCGGGGGTGGTCATGCGCGGCAAAGGAGCGTATTAGGGAGAAGAGATCGTAGCGGGTCGCTTCTTGCAGAGCACATGTGCCTTGACGATCTGGAGATTCATGCTATACTGGGGTATAGTATTTTCAATCTCACCAAGGTGGTCCCCTATGCCTCTCTACGAATATCAGTGCCACGAATGCGGCCGATCATTTGAAAAAATGGTTCGCTTTTCAGAAATCGACCAAAATCCAACCTGCCCCAGTTGCGAAAGCGCCAATACAGAGAAGAAGATTTCGAAAGTCTCATCGTTTGGGGCATCCATCTTCGGAAACAACAGTCCCGCCAGCAGTTGTGGTTCCAGTGGGGGATTCAGGTGAGGGGGGTAATCTCAATGCCGGCCGTGCGCCGGCTCTATAGATAGGCCTAATCGCATGAAGATCCAGAATCCGGAAGCAAAAGAAAAGCTCGTCCAGCGGCTGCGGCGGATTGAAGGCCAGGTGCGCGGGGTGCAGAGCATGTTGGCCGACGAACGCGACTGTCGCGAGATCATGCAGCAACTGGCTGCTATCCACTCGGCGGTGCAGGGCGCCAGCCGCTTCTTCCTGCAGGAATACGCCACCCTCTGCCTGTCCGAGATGGATGAGAACGTCCAGGTTCACCATCCCTCCGACTTGCGCATCCAACGCCAGCGGATGGTGCACGATATGATCGACTTGCTGGATAAAACTCCATAGAAACGACATTAAGGAGCACAATGAGCACAGCAACGGTGAAATGGCTTCAGGGGAAACAATTTGTCGGGACCGATTCGACCAAACATTCGGTCGTGCTATCCACGGCCGATGAAGGCGTGGGCCTCAAGCCGTCCGAGCTGCTGCTGATCGCGGTGGCTTCCTGCTCGGCGGTGGACGTGGTCGACATCCTGACCAAGAAACGTATGCCGCTGACATTGTTGGAGATCAGCGCCAGCGGCGAGCAAGATGCAAATCCCCCCTGGACCTACCGGAAGATCCATTTGCATTTCCGCGTGGGTGGGAGAAACCTGACCGAGCAAGCGGTAGCGCAAGCCATCCACCTTTCCGAAGAAAAGTATTGCTCGGTGGCAGCCACCATCCGGGCGACCGCCCCGATCACGACCGACTTCGAGATGGTTGTGGAAACCCCGCTAATGGCAGTCAATTAAAAAAATTAAACTACAAAGGCACAAAGGGCACTAAGGTTCTCGTAACCTATTGTCCTTTGTGCCT
The DNA here is from genome assembly GCA_028714615.1 of Anaerolineaceae bacterium. The sequence continues at coordinate 7,352 of JAQTMA010000066.1, forward strand.
TTATGGTTCGTCCTACCCGTGGTCAGCGAGTTAACCGGTAAAATACCAAATTGCTAAGCCGGATTGTCTCAATTTCTTGAAAGCCAGCCTGCCGGGCGAATGTGGTAATTGTTTGAGACGACAGCCGGTCCGCACGCGGCGGGCCGAAGGTTTGCTCCTCATCCGGCCATTCCAGGATCGCCACCCGTTTGGAGGCGACCCGGTAGGCCTCTTTGAGTGCTTTCATGGGATCGTCCGTCTCGTGCAGCAACAATCCCATAAAGACCACATCAAAACCACCAGACTGGAAAGGCAAATCTTCTGCCGTTCCTTCCCGAAAAATTCCGGCGGGAACGTGCAGTTGCGCCGCCGGAAGCATGTCCGGATTAACGTCCAGGCCGGTTACCTGTAAGCCTTTGGAGGCAAATTGCTCCGCAAAAACACCGGAACCGGCGCCCACATCCAATACAGTTTGTGGACTGGGTAAACCCTGCAGAGTAAGATCTACCACCCGGCCAACCTCCAGGCGTGCAATCCGTTCCGGATCACGCAGGCGCTCAATCTCGCGGTGAAAACGACGCTCGTGCATGCTTGATTATCCTTGTAACGCGTATGCAACCCGATCCAAACGCTCTCGCGCCTCCTGCGCGACCGGTTTCAGGGCAGGGTTCGAAATCACACCCATCATCACCAGTGGATCGATGATGCCTACCTCAACCGCTCCGTCTTCTAACTGCCGGACGGTGACGTTGCAGGGCAATAGCAAACCGACTTCCGGCGCAGCCGTCAATGCCCGGTAGGCTAACGGCGGGTTGCATGCGCCCAAAATTTTATAGGGCAAAAATTCTACCCCCAACTTCTGGTGGAGCGTCTCCTTGACGTCGATCTCCGTCAGCACCCCAAAGCCTTCTGCCTTCAAAGCATCGATGGTATTCACCAGGCTTGTCTCGTAATCCAGTTTCGTCCGGACAATAATCCCCAACGGTTTTTCCATTGTATCGCTCATCTTCCTTCCCCATTCCGAAGCTTGCTATTTTGTGACCCATTTTCACATGTCCGGCGCATTACCACTGCCCCTTAGCACCTCGCATGATGTATATAAGTAGATGACGGAACCCGTCTCAAAGTGGCGCTTTTCTATTACAAGAAATGATCACGGCGCCATCCTCGTGAAGGTGGAGGTATGTCTGCTGATAGACTCAATATAGTGACAAACGTCACTATGGTATTTTAGCCACGAGTGCTAAGATAGAGTAACAGGAACTATATCATCTTATAACATGGTATAACAATTATGGACGAATTCATATCTACCCGCCAGGTCATTGAGATCCTCAAAGTCGACCGCATTACAATCTACCGCATGTTGCAGGACGGCCGTTTGAAGGGGATCAAAATCGGTCAGCAGTGGCGATTCCCCCGCGGCGAAGTGGACCGGTTGTTGGGCGCCGAACCCATCCCGACGCAAAATGCGCAGGCGAACCCGAGCACCAGCTTCCCAACGCACTGCATTCAAACGGTCCAGGATCTGTTCTCCGAAGTCAGCCAGATGAGCGGATTGGTGCTCGCTGAAAATGGGGATGTGCTCACAGAGATCACCCATGCGTGCAGCTTTTGCCAGCTCATGCTGAGAAGTCCAGAAGGTCACAAAGCTTGCTCCGCTTCCTGGCGATCGTTTGCGCAGCGCCCAAATTCTGGTATTCAACAGCATACCTGCCATGCTGGATGGCGATACGTTTCAGCCCCCATCCTGGATGAAGAAAAACCGATCGGAATATTCTTATCGGGTCCATTTACCACGCATCCGCCCGAATCAAAGGAGGATGTCAAGCGTTTCCGCGAACTCGCCGCGCAGTACGGCCACCACTTTGCACATCTGCAGAAGGCGGCTCGCGAGGTTCCGGTGATTCCCCTGGATCAGGTTGCGCGGGTGGAAGCCTGGTCATCCGCCGTGGCTCGCGCGGTGCAAAGTATCCTGCACGAACGCACCAATTTTCTATCCCGCTTGCAGCAAATCGCGGATTTGTCGCAAATCGCTTAAGGAGCACAAGCCATGAAAACACTTCTCGTTCTCGGTGCAGGCACCGCCGGCACAATGATCGCCCGGAAAATGGCTTCCAGGCTTGATTTACACGACTGGAAAGTTGTCCTGGTCGACCGCGACGAAAACCATTATTACCAGCCAGGGTTCCTTTTTGTCCCATTCGGCCTCTACAAACCCGAAGATGTTGTCAGGCCCAAGCGACAGTTCATTCCTTCCAATGTCGAGTTCATCATCTCGGATGTCGAGCTGGTCGAGCCGGACCACAACCGCCTGACCCTGGCTAAAGACCACCAGGTGCTCAACTACGATTACCTGGTGATCGCCACCGGAAGCGACATCCACCCTGAGCAAACCTCCGGCCTAAAGGACGGGGGTTGGCGCCAGAATATCTTTGACTTTTACACCTACGCGGGCGCGGCTGCTCTGGCGAAATTCCTCACCACCTGGAAGGGTGGGCAACTGGTCGTCAACGTGGTCGAGAATCCAATCAAGTGCCCGGTTGCTCCGTTGGAATTCCTCTTCCTGGCGGACGATTATTTCAAGCGGCGCGACATGCGCAGTAAAGTTGAGCTGATCTATGCCACTCCCCTGCCGGGCGCATTCACCAAGCCAGTCGCATCCAAAACGCTAGGTGAGATGCTGGCAGGCAAGAATATTCACGTGGAACCTGACTACAATGTTGGTGAAGTCGACCCTGGGAAGAACCTGATCCGCTCATACGACGAACGCGAGCTGTGCTACGACTTGCTGGTGAGCGTGCCGACCAACATGGGCTCCGAGATCATCGCCCGCTCGGGAATGGGCGACGAGCTGAATTTCGTCCCAACCGATAAATTCACCTTGCAGTCCAAGGGATGGGAGAACGTCTGGGTGATGGGAGACGCCAACAACATTCCTGCTTCCAAGGCTGGCTCGGTCATCCATTTCCAGTTGGAGACGGTGGTCGAGAACCTGTTGGCGCACATAGCCGGGAAGGAGCTGCCTGCCCACTTTGACGGTCATTCACTATGCTACATCGAGACCGGCAGTGGCAAGGCGGTGCTGATCGATTTCAGTTACGACACCGAGCCGCTGGCAGGTACCTACCCCGTCCCCGCCTTTGGCCCATTCTCGCTGCTGCGCGAATCGACCTTCAACCACTGGGGCAAGCTAGCCTTCCGCCATATGTACTGGGATTTGATGATGCGCGGTATCGAAGTCCCGCTGCCCAGCAAGTTTTCGATGGCCGGGAAAGTCAGGCCCGTTGTAGTCTGATAAATATATTCCAGGCAGAGTACGCTGCTCTGCCTGGATAATTTGAGTCGTGTAAATTCTGGAGGATATTGAAATGGCAACTCGAACGATTGCTGGCAAGACCGTGCAAGTGAACGATGAAGGCTTCATGCTCAACCCGAATGAATGGACGAAAGAGATCGCTGTAGAGATTGCGCGCGAAGAAGGACTGGCGACCCTGACCGACGCGCACTGGAAAGTGATCGATTTCTGCCGCCAGAACGGGATGACCACCGGAAAAGCCCCTACCCTGCGCACCATTACCTCGGGTTCGGGCGTATCCACCAAGGACCTGTTTGGCTTGTTCCCTAAGGGACCGGCCAAGAAAGTCGCACGCATTGCAGGGCTCGGAAAACCGGAAGGATGTGTATAACCATGGAAACCGTCGAACAAACACTCGTACAACCGGCTGAAACCAAAGCCGAAGAAGTTCGTAAGGTAGCCTTCATTTGCTCGAAAGGCAACCTGGATATGGCTTACCCCGCCCTGATCATGGGCTGGGCTGCCCTGGGCAACGGCATCGACGTCACCATCTTCTTCACCTTCTGGGGCATGGATATGATTAACAAGGCCCGCGTGGACCACCTGGAGATCCCGCCGATTGGCAATTCCAGCATGAAAATGAATATGATGGGTGTCCCGGGATACGTCGGCATCCCACAATTCATGGGGGGGCTGCCCGGGATGACCCCGTTTGCGACCAATTTAATGAACAAGAAAATGGCCGCCATGGGGGTACCCACTGTGCGCGAATACCTGGAAATGCTGGTGGACGGTGGCGCCAAACTGTACGCCTGCAAGATGTCGGTCGATATGTTTGGACTGAAGAAAGAAGATTTCATCCCGGGTGTGATCGATATCGTCACCGCAGGTGATTTCATGGACATGACCGAAGGGGCTCAGATCATCTTCATCTAGCGGAACCTCGATACGATATCAAGTTGATAAATGTGTATTGAAGTCATGCGGCCGGCCAGGGGTAACTTTACCCTCCTGGATGGGACCGATCGTGAAGAGGTTGGCTGACAACATAAATCGTGATGGACATCCCCTCTCACATGACCAGATTGAATAAATAACCGGTAATGATGATTGCCACCGCCACCGTGCCAATAAAGACAGCGATCAACTGCGGTTTGAGGACGCGACGTAGGATGATTGTTTCAGGCAAGCTCAAGCCAACCACCGCCATCATGAATGCCAGTACGGTTCCCAGGGAAGCGCCTTTTTCCATTAATGCGCTGACGATCGGGATGACACCGGCTGCATTCGAATAGAGCGGAATACCCAGTAATACAGCCGCTGGGACCGACCACCAGGCTTGTTTACCCATAATTCCGACTAAGGCTGATTCGGGCATGTATCCGTGAATACCTGCCCCAACTGCAATTCCAACAACCACATAAAGCCAAACTTTCCCAACGATTTCCTTGACCGATTCCCAGGCACGATGGATGCGGTGCGACCAGGTTAGTGTTTCCCCTTGAATTCCTCCAGATGCCTGCATCTTCCAGACGAAATCTTCCACGTAACGTTCCAGGTTCAGGCGGCCGATCACCATGCCCGCGATGATGGAGATGATTAATCCAGAAACGATATATAGCCCGGCCACCTTCCAGCCAAACAGGCCGAACAACATCACGATAGCTACTTCGTTGATCGTGGGAGCCGCAATCAGGAAAGAAAAGGTGACCCCTAGCGGAACACCGCTTTCAACGAAACCAATAAAGAGTGGCACTGCTGAGCAGGAGCAAAAAGGCGTGACAATCCCCAACATCGCTGCCAGCACATTGCCAATGCCCTGGCGCTTGCCGCCCAGAAGAGCGCGCGTGCGTTCCGGGCTGAAGAAGGTGCGCAGGATCGAGATCAGGAAGATCATGCCAGAGAGCAGCAGCATGATCTTGGGCACATCATACAAGAAGAAGTCGACCGCAGCACCCAATTGCGAACCTTTGGATAAGTTCAGGGCAGAGTAAGATATCCAGTCAGCCAGCGGCTGGATCAGATTGTAAGAGGCAAACCAGGCTGCCGTGATCAGTATCAGCAATGCAAAGGTGCGTACCTGGGGCTGTTTGTTGGGTTGGGTAAGCAATTCCGTCCTATCCTATTACGCGGTGAGCCAGTTGGAAATTTCAGTTTCGCTGGGAATCCGTCCGGCAGAGACTAATTTGTCATTGATCACCAGTCCAGGGGTTGAAAGAATCGGCCACTTCATGATCTCAGCATAATCGGTTACTTTTTCAATTTCAGCCTCAATGGCCAGGGTTTCAACAACCTTTCGGGCGGTTGCTTCCAGGCGTTTGCAATTGGCGCAACCTGATCCGAGTACCTTGATGTTCACCATGTCAATTCTCCTTCAATCATATTCATTAGATTGCATATAATTATGATAAAAAAAGGGTTATTTAATACCCATGCCGGCCTGGACGCTGCATTTTGGACAGGTGCAAGGCGTCTTTGGCGTCTGCGCTTCAGGAACACCCTGACCGGTAATTTGCCGCACAGCGTCGAGAACTTCATAGATGCGCGCATCAACCACCCGGTAGAAGATGTTCCAGCCATCTCGTCGATCCTGAATGATGCCCGCTTCGCGCAGAACGGATAGTTGCTGCGAGATATACGCCTGACGGAAACCCAGGTGGGCTTCCATGTGGCAGACACAATGTTCTCCGTCTCGCAAAATTTCCAGAATAGCCAGTCTTGCTGGATGGGTTAACGCCTTGAAGATCTGTACCTGTAGATCATATGGTTGAGTATCAGTTTCTTGTACCAACATCATATTCAAACCCATGAATGTAATTATATGCGCTTGACGATGAGTTGTCAATAGAAAACGGATAATCCGAAATGTTTACGATTGACTTGTTCCGCCCGGATTCTCGACCCATACGGTCATATCTACACCTTCCCATCGGTCCTCTGCCGGCCAATAGAGGGTGAAGATCAGCGCCGTCCCAGCGGGTATCCCACTTGTAGGCAGATCCGCCACATGAATACCTAAACCTGTATCTCGAGTTCTGGTATCGTGGGTGGTCTGCCAATCGTCAGGGCTCCAGTGGATGAGGGCGGGTGCAAGTACCTCTACACGCAGCGTCTGCCCGGTGGAGATGGTCTGGCACTTATGGTTAATCCGCCAGAATGCGTAAGGTGACCCTGTTTTCTCTATCACGTAGCGCTGCACCGTTTGCGGGGGCATGTCGAACACACGCTTATCGCGCAGAGAACGGCGCAACTTGACATATTCAGCATGCGCCCAAACAAGCGGCATTGCAGAACCGGAGGGCTTGCCAAAGTAAAGTTCATTATCAGGGATATTGGATGAGTCCCAAACCTGTTCTGGAAGCAAGCCTCCCTCATTCGCAAATGCCTCGAATGTGTTCAGCAAACGTACAGCTTCATTTTGCCGTCCGGCTGCCAATTCATAATGAGCGCGTTCGCCGGTCAATAGGGGCCAGGCCCGTCCAACACCTGTGCCATCAAAGGGACTGCCATCTTCGTGCTCGCCATACCCGTCTTCGTTATACCGATGCCAGGCGGGGCCGAAGGGCGTCTCCACCTTGAGCATGGCATCGATAACCTTTACGGTATTGACGATGCGAGCATCATCCGCTGCTCGTAATCCAAAGCGCACCAGAGCCAGAGCATCCGGGCTAACGATTTGGGCTGCAGGCGCTGAACTCTGCCCTGGAGGACGATTCTTAATCGGCACGAATCCTCCTGCCGGTGAGGAGGCATCAGCAGTTTCCGGTGGTGCAATGCGCACGTAATATCCCTCCACCCCTCTCTCGTGAGCCAATTCTGTTTGGGTTACATAGATCCAACGTTCGATACCGGCATTCCAGGCGTCGGCAGTCTCTCGTAAATAAACCGCCACCGCCGATTCTTGATTCAAATCAGCAAGATCTGCAGCGGCTAGAAGGGCGGCAATTTCAACGGCCAGCGTAAAGGGAGAGTAACCGGGATCTTCCTCCCAACGGTCTTGCTGGGTAACCGGTCCATTCCGAACCAGAAAACCGGCGGCTCGCCGAACCATTGGCCATAAGCGGGTCAAATCGTGGGCGAGTAAGGCATGCTCACGATGGGTCAAGTCTACGAGTAAAATCGGGAAGGCTGTCTCATCCATCTGAATGCCCCCCCAATAAGGACGGCCATCCAGCCACATGTTCTGCGGCCAATGCCCGTCGGCTTCCTGCGTCACTTGAAGGTAATACAAGACGCGCTGGGCGTCCGCGTGCGCACCCGCAGCCAGCAACCCCCCTGCCGACTCTACAAGATCCCGTGGCCAGGCCAGGTGGTAACCACCCAGGTCATCGTCGCCTTTAGAAAAACCCCAGGGAATTGATAGGCTGGCAATCAGGCCGCCAGGAAAACGCTTCGATTCGTGGCAACGCATGACCGCGACACTGGCACCTAAAAGATCTCGCTCATCCGATTCGCCGCTATCCAAGGCAAGGGGTGGGATCGTACGCTGCCAGTCCTGCCATTCACGAATGTAAACCGACCTGGCGGTATCAAAACCATCCGATAAACTGGCCAAAACACGCTGACCAGCTTCCGCAAAATTCTGACCAAATCCCAGGGCCAGCACGAAATTCCCACCCGATTTCGTTAAATCCACCTCTCCGGTCAATGAAACGTTACCGTTTTCCGCCCGGCTATAAGCCCAAGTTAATACCTTGTGCTGGCTTAGATCTTGCCAACCATCCGAAACTCCGACAAAACCAGTTGATCCCTTCAGCCAGGGTATAGAGCAAGCTAAGGCCAGGGCATTACTGTCCCGTTCCGCGAAAATCATGGGAACGCCTTTGTAGTCACCAATCCAAGCATTGTTTTCTGCACCCCGGTTGCCCAGGTGAGGGGCTAGCAACACATACAGATGGTAATTATCCAATGTCCCTTTTAATGGCTCAAATTGGGTGCGCTGCAGCGCGACGTCGCGGTGTGGGTCGGTGAGGATCTCTTTTTGGATTCGGTAACGTCCATCCAGGCAGGTGTTAATAATCTGGTATGCAGGGACACCCCTGGCAAGATTCTTAATCTGGTGCTGAGTTTGACGTTTCTCCTCTGAGAAGAAATCATTCCCATCCGTAACGATCAGACCCATATCACGGGTACAGGCCTGATCCAAACGGGGATAATATATTTCATCGAATATCCCGTGGCTGATTGTAAACCAGACCCGGCTGGAGGGGTTGAGGGCTGTGCCCACCCCGCTCTTTGCGCTGGAAGTCCAACGCGGGGGGATACCAGGCCATCCGGGAGCCTGCAATTGGTTTAGCATAAAGCACCTCCCGAAACGATTATTTGGAACTCCATTCAATCACCGCCTTAATCTCATCCGGTGTGTGCTGATGTAAAACAGACTCGAAATCTACGTAAGGATAACGGTGGGTGACTAGCTGCGCCACATGATCACCCCACAACAGGTGAGCATGGGCCAGATCATCTATCCCCATCTGAAAGTGGTCGCGGGCAGCATTGACACTTCCCACCATGGCCTGGTTATCCAAAACCAACTGGCGAATTAGTTCAGCACCGGGGATCTCCAGGGGACGCTCGCCACCCGGGATACCTGTTAGTACATAGATACCGTTCGGAGCAAGAGCATCCAACAGGTTGAATTCCAAAGCAGCGACACCTGTCGATTCGATAATGAGCTCCATCGACCCGAGCACAGCATCCACTTTGTCCGCTGGAATCAGCCGACCATCCACATAACGCCCGTCGACCTTTTGCAACCATTGTGGTCGAGCTGTGTCAACATCCACGATGTCCAAGCCGTAAACAACCGCCCCTCTCAGGCGCAGAATCAGAGCCGCCAATAATCCAATCGGACCCAGCCCAGCCACAAGACAGCGTCGATCATATAACCAATCCGGGGTCGCAGGAGCATCGGGCAAGCGTGCAACCTGAAGGCGAACTGCCTCGTCAATGGCTTTTTCAGCAACGGAGAGCGGTTCGCACAGCACCCCAACGGGTTCTAGTTCTGGGGGCACATACACCACATATTGTTCTTTGTCTACCACATATTCAGTTTGGTAGCCATCCAATTCCCATATACCCCGTTCCTTGTATTCGCCGGTTTGGCACATATCCGAGCGATTCATGCTACAGGGCAGACATTTTCCACAACCCCGGCGTACCGTAAAGACCGCATAATCACCGGGTTTCACCCGGGTGACAGCCTTCCCGATCTCCACCACCTGGCCAAACATCTCATGGCCGATCACTAACTCATCGTAACCAGTGGGCGCTTTCGATCGACCTCCGGCTGCTTCTTCCCGATCGGTGCCGCAGATGCCCACTCGCAGTACACGGAGCTTGACCTCATCGGGCATGCTAATGATTGGCTCTGGTCGCTGTACCAGAAGCAATGTTGACGTGTTTGGTACGCACGCGATAGCTTTCATCCAATAAACCTCCTTGTAGTCTATGGCAACGATTCCCGATCAACTGGGCGAATGGTACTAGTGTGATGCAGACTAAGCTTGTTTCTCCACCTTCGCATGAATTGTGGATAGAAATAAACTCAGTACCAGGCCAAGAGCGACACCTACAACAGCCACAACAGCAATGAAATTGTATCCCCAAAACCCTGCCACCCAGCCTCCTAAAGCTGCACCCATGACGCCTGCCAGGGCATTCGTTGCGTTAAAGATTCCCAGCCCTTCACCTTCGCCTACCGGTGAAAGCTGAGCTGCCAGGGTTGTCCCACTGACACTGATCAATGACCAGGCGCAAACCACAAAAGCAAAAGCGAACAATGCCCACCAATTTTGGAATCTCAAGTGGGTAAATCCTATGGCAAACAAACTAACATAAGCCAACCAACGTATTCCCAGAGCGGTTCGGATCACTCGGGCGGAACCATAACGTTCAGACCAGTTTCCAGCGGGTGAATACAGCGCCAATCCTACTCCAGCCACAACTGCAAATGCGGCTGAAGAGATGCCGGGTGGAATGCCAAAAACTGTCTGCATCAGTACCGGGTATTGGGAGAAAAAGGCTGTGGAGCCTGCTAAAGCCAGCAACCAGATCACGAGAAAAAGCCCAAATGGAGAATGCAGGGATGGACCCAATTTCTGGATTGCCGACCAATCCAGGTGATGGAAGAGGCGCTGTGGAGAACTGATCACCCATTCACCATGCTTGGCTGGGTGAAGTAAAACCGGTTTCGCCCCGATGGGATTTGGAGGTATCTTTGTCGTTGACCAACCCAGCAAGGCAGCCAGGCCACTTAAACCGGCAGCAACGATCAGCCCGCTACGCAGGTCGGTCTGGCTCAATATCCCTGCCAGCAGTAACCCCCCCACCTGTCCAACGCCGTAAAAAGTTTGTAACCAGCCAATTCGCTCATCCCATTCGGATTTTGGATGCGCTTCCACCACAAAAAGGTTAGCAATCGTCGCCGCCCCGGCTGCGCCAAGTCCCAGGAACAGAGCCAGCCCAATCCTGATCGCAGGTTGTGTGGTCAAGGTAAAAGCGACCAACCCTATGGTCGTAACGAGCAGACCCCCGACCAACAACCAGCGATGCAGACGATAGCGATCCGCCAGAGTACCCCATAAGGGCGCTGTCAATCCGCCCAGACTTAAAGCTGCCATCACCAGGCCAATGTTCGTGGCAGTGCCGCTATGACTCGCTGCCAATGGTAAAAGAATAGGGAGCAACCCGGCGATCACAGCGCCTTGTAATGTATAGGTCAGATACCAGGGTTCCACCCACCTTCGCCAGGAACTCGAAACCTGGGCCGTCGGCGATTCATTCAGTGCTGGCGTCATTAATGCTAAACCACCACGATCGTACCGCGCAACCTGGCTTTGACCGGCTTATTCCTGGCAATATAACATTCCATCGTTTTGATTGCATTCTTCTCCAGAGTCTGACGATTTGC
>JAQTMA010000067.1 GCA_028714615.1 Anaerolineaceae bacterium
GCTGCAGATGACGAAGGTGAATCCAACCCGAGTTTTAGAACGACTGCATGCTTTCGGACCGATTGAAAATTTCATCTGGCCGGACGAAAACCAATTAGCTCTTCAATATGAGGAAAGGATATCCGGCGCAGCGGATATATGGCCTCTCATCGAACAATTCCGGGAAGTCGTACGCCGCTGGCAACAAGCCACCCTGCTTCCAGCCGGCCAGCTCGTATTGACTATCGCGCAAGATATTCACTTCCAACCGCAAGATCTGGCGCTGGATTATAAGCTGGCGGTGCTGCTCGATGGAGCTGCTAACCAGCATGCGGATTGGCGCCTGCCTGACCTGGCGCTAGAACTGGATCGGGTGGTGAAGAACGAGTACAAACTGGTCGGTTTCAGCGACGAAGACCTGGGATTTAATCCCGATCTCCATAAGGGTAAGGTGGTCGTTGCCACTGTGCACAAAGCCAAGGGTCTGGAATGGGACCGGGTCGATCTGACATCGGTGAATAATTATGATTTCCCATCGTTGCAAGAAACAGATGTCTACCAATCCGAAAAATGGTTTATAAAAGGGCGACGCAATCTGGAAGCGGAAGGGATATTCCAATTGGAGGCGGTCATCAAGGGTGACCCCCAGGGCTGGAACCTGGAACCCGAGGAGATCAAACGGATAGCCCGGGTTGGATACGCAGCCGAACGCTTACGCCTGTTATATGTAGCCATTACCCGCGCCAAACAGGAGTTGCACGTCACCTGGAACACCGGACGAAAGGGAGAACTGCATGAAGCGGTTCCCCTCTCGGAACTTATTGGGTGGTGGGAAAAGGAGCGAAGTAATGCTGCTGCCGCATGATTTTGAGTTCAGCCAGAGCTGTCTGCAGGACTTCTTGGATTGTCCCCGCCGTTTCTGGTTGCGATATATCGAGCAGCGCGCCTGGCCTGCCGAGCTAACCCAGCCGGCGATCGAACAGGAACAACATATGCAGGCCGGTCAGGCATTTCACAGCCTGGTGCAGCAGCATCTGGCCGGCATCTCACCTGAGAGGTTATCGAAGTATGTACGCGGTGAAGAGTTGCAGCGTTGGTGGGTCAACTACCTGAAGGCAATCCCGGGTGAGCTTCCTGGCGAACACTTCGTTGAGTTTTCTTTAGCTGCGCCACTGGGGAACTACCGGTTGGTTGCCAGGTACGATTTAATTGTCGTGAGCCCGGATCGGTACGCAACCATCCTGGATTGGAAGACCGGACGTCGAAAACCTCCCCGGGAGCGCCTCGCCCATCATACCCAAACCCGCGTATATCCCTACATACTGGCTCGAGCTGGAGCTCGCCTGGCGGGAGGGAATAGCATTCTCCCGGAACAGATCCACTTCGTGTATTGGTTTGCTGAAACACCAGAGGCGCCTGAAACCTTTGAATACTCTATGGAACTCTACCGGAGAGATGAAACGTATCTGAACCGTACCATCCAGGAGATATCCGGTGCACTTGGTGTGGATGATTTCCCTGAAACTAAACGGGTAAAAGCATGCGAGCCATGTATCTACCGCTCATTTTGTGATCGCGGCGTAAGCGCTCCACCTGTCGATGAATTGGATGAAGATATCCTCGACGGGGATGAAGATATCAGTTTGAATTTTGACACATCCCCTGAATACGCCTTCTAGAGAATCGACCTTGCCTGCCTGGAGACTGCCAACAGAATCGCTCATTCCCCCCGAACTTAGTGCTGAGGTCGGGGGCCATCCCCTGGTGACAGCAACGCTGGCGCGGCGGGGAATCCTCACTCCTGCCGCCGCGCGTGCTTTTCTCGACCCGGGGGTATATATACCTGCCCCTTCCGCAGAGTTGCCCGGGATGGAACCAGCAGTTGAATACCTGGCCAGGGCTATCCATACCGGTAAGGTAGTATGCGTATGGGGTGATTTCGATGTGGATGGGCAAACCTCAACCACCGTGTTGGTGGCGACCCTGCGTGACCTGGGGGCTAATGTACGTTACCACATCCCCGTACGCGCCAGGGAGAGTCACGGAGTTGGGCTCGGGCAGCTTGAGAAAGTCCTTTCAGATGGGGCGAACCTCGTGCTCACCTGTGACACGGGCATCAGCGCTCACGATGCCGTCGATCTGATCCATGCACGGGGCGCCCAAATCATCATCACCGACCATCATACGCTGCCGGGAACCCTTCCGCCTGCCGAGGCGGTCATTAACCCTCACTTGCTCCCAGAAGGTCATCCGTTAGGGAACCTCCCCGGTGTAGGTGTGGCTTATAAGCTGGCCGAAGCATTGTTCGCCCATTTCGGGCGAACAGGAGAGGCGGAGCAGTACCTTGACCTGGTTGCCCTGGGGATCGTGGCGGATCTGGCCGGGTTACGCGCTGATACGCGTTACCTGCTGCAGCGCGGTTTGATCCACTTGCGCAGCACACATCGTTTGGGCTTGCAAACGATGTTGGAGTATGCAGAAATTGCTCCCGGCTGCCTGACCGAAGAGCATATTGGTTTCAGCCTGGGTCCTCGCCTTAACGCGCTTGGGCGGCTGTCAGACGCCTACCCGGCCGTCGAGCTACTGACCACGACGGACCTTGCACGCGCTCGCATACTTGCTGGAGAGCTGGAAGGCTTGAACGCCCGTCGAAAGATGCTCACAGACCAGGTGTACCAGGCTGCTCAGGAAATGATCGCTCGAGATCCCTCTCTTGCCGATCGTCCATCCCTGGTTTTAGCGCATCCTAACTGGCCGGCGGGTGTAATAGGCATTGTGGCTTCTCGCCTGGTCGAACGTTATCATAAACCGGTCGTATTGCTCTCCTCATCACCTGGTGAAGCGGCGCGTGGGTCTGCTCGTTCGGTGGCAGGATGCGATATCACTGCCGCAATCGCTTCACAACAACAGCTTTTGGTGGGCTTTGGTGGACATGCTATGGCAGCCGGCTTATCGATTGATCCTGAACGGATCCCGGAGTTCCAGCGGGGATTAAACCGGGCTGTGCACGACCAGTTGGGGGATGTTCAAGAAGAACCAAGCCTGGAGGTGGATGCCTGGCTGCCTCTCCAACAACTTAGCCTGGATCTGGTCGCTGACTTCGATCGCCTGGCGCCGTTTGGTATAGAGAATCCCGGGTTGGTCCTGGCTGCCCGAAATATGCGCATTCAATCCGTTTCACCGGTCGGGCGAGGCGGTGAACACTTACAGGTTACACTGCAAGACCCGGCAGGGCAATCCTTCAAAGCCATCTGGTGGCAGGGAGCCGGGTATGAACTGGTTGAAGGCCAGATCGACCTGGCCTATACGGTCCGCTCTGCCGATTTCCGCGGAACACGGACGCTTTCGATCGAATGGGTCGATTGCCGGCCGGCTGAAACCAGCAAGGTCTCGCTTCAGCTCTCCCGGCAAAAAATCCAGGTGCGTGACTGCCGAAATGAGCGTTATCCGCTGGTCCAACTGGAAGGTTTACGCAAAAAAGAGAAGCTCCAGGTCTGGCGAGAGGGATTGTCGCGAGAAGATGTCGCCGGGGTAGGGCGCGATGAGCTACTCCCCAGCGAGGAGCTGGTTATCTGGACATCTCCGCCCGGACCAGACGAGCTAAGCACAGGCGTCCTGCGGGCTAATCCTCGGGTGATTTATCTGTTTAATTGTGATCCGGGCATGGATCAAGGTGAGGTCATGCTTCAACGCCTCTCCGGGATGGTGAAGTATGCATTGCGGGAACATGGAGGTTGGATTCATCTGGAACACCTGGCGGCTGCTGCTGGACAGAGGGTCGATTCAATCCGGGCTGGACTTGACTGGCTCACTGCCCGGGGAGACATCCAAATGGCCGAACAAGATGGATGCCAAATTCGGTTCGTCCGGGGAGGGATTTCTGACCGGGCGCAATGCTCTCAGGCAGAGCGCCGCCTCAAGGCCTTACTGAAAGAAACCCGTGCTTATCGAAATTACTACGCACGGGTTGATACGGATATTCTCTTCGAAACAGATCTGGCATAAAACAGAATATTGATATAATCTTGTTATTGGATTCTCTTGTTATCGAGAGACGGCTTATCCGCCAGACATAAGTTCCAATCAGGGACAGGAAAAGGAGCTAATACCATGTTTGTTGGCGAGCGCATGACCCATCCAGTGATTTCGGTCCACCCCGAATTACCCATCCAGGAAGCGCTGAATATGATGCGCCTCGAGCATGTGCGGCGATTGATCGTCGTCGGCACCCGGGGAGAACTGCTTGGCATCGTCACCAAGAATGATCTATTAAATGCTTCACCTTCGGAGGTGAGCAGCCTGAGCGTTTGGGAAATGAACTATTTGCTGAGCAAAATTACAGTCGAACGGGTTATGGTGCGCAACGTGATCACCATTTCCGAAAATACTCCATTAGAAGAAGCTGCCCGTATCATGGCGGATAACAAAATCGGCAGTCTACCTGTCGTGAAGAACGGCCAGGTCGTTGGCATGATCACCGAGACTGACCTATTCAAGGTCTTTCTCGAAATGTTGGGAGCGCGGGAATCCGGCGTGCGCCTGACGGTGCTCTTGAAAGATGTTCCTGGTCAACTGAATGCGCTAACCTCAGCCATCACCTCTATGGGTGGGAACATCATTGCCCTCGGGACATTCCTGGGCGAATCCACCGAAAACCGGATCGTTACTATGAAGGTTTCCGGGGTTAGCCTGGAAAAGCTGCGGGAAACATTAACTTCGCTGGTTCAGCGAATTACCGACATTCGTGAGACGGTGGCGGCCTAAACCCCCTTCCAGGTGAAATGCCAATAAAAATGACGGGCGCCTTGCTCGCCATTTTTGATTCCTGGGATTATCTCGTTTTCAGGATCACTCGATTTTCAAATGAAAATCATCTACTTCGTTCTGGACAAATAAGACCAAATAAGCAATAATAGCGTGATGCTTGGGTAAACCCATGGGGGACCTAATCAAGCCTATTTATCACACCCAGGGGATCATGGGATGCGATAGATACTCCGGAGTATGCGATTATGGTTGATCAAGTCATTTATCAGTCTGATTTTGGTAAAGTTTTCGCTGCCAAAGCAGAAGAAACCTATCTTCCCGCCCAGGGAAACAAGAGACGTGAATCATCGGATGTGCAGGTTATGCACACATCCGGAGGATTAGAATTTCTACTAGGAGCTATCATCGGTAGTCTGCTAGGTCAGGAATGGGATGATGCCAGGCTGAATACGTTCAAGAGATCGTTGTTTGACGCCCTACAGCAGTCCAGTCAACAGGATATCCCCCTATTAATGCAAGAAGCTTTTCAGTCAGCTAGTCAATCCCTGCGCGCCCATCCCGATAGCGATGGATCTGGATTATCAGCAATCCTGGCGGTGATCCATGAACACCGTCTCTACGTTGGTCAGGTAGGCGCCAGCCGTGCCTACTTGATTCGCGGAAACCGCTTGCTCCTCTTGACGATTGATCAAACGCTCACGGGCGAGGCGGTGTTTGTGGGGGATACTTTTCCGGTTGAGGTTTCGGAGCGCGCAAAAAAGAACCGCCTATTCCGGTTGATTGGCAAAGAGTGGGCGATCCACGTGGAGACTGCCATCCACCTTCCGGATGGAAAAGACCATTACTCGCTTGAACTTCAACCCGGGGATGGGATCATCCTCTGTCAGGATGGACTGGTTGACAACATATTATTGCGAGGCCCGAACCAGCATCTCCGCGAAGATTTCATTACGCTGTACAACGATCATGCTCCTTCGGTGATCGCCGATCGCATGATTCAGGCTGCCAGTTCTTCGGCTGGTGGGAAGACGCGCTCGATCGTGGTTGTGAAAATGGACGAAAAGGCGATTCCGGCAGCGTCAGTCTCATTTTCCCGAGGTTGCATTGGCCAGATCGGCCTGATTGCCTTGATCTTGACTGTTTCGATTGCGTTTGGCCTGGGCGCAGCATTTGGTATCCCTGCTGTGATGAATCCAAAGGCCATTCCGAACACGGGGGTGACTGCACCGGTTCCATCTGGCATGATATCGATCCTGATGGTGGATGGTTTAGCCCAGGCGACGGTACCTGGACAGCCCTCGTTCAACCTGGTCGCAGGCGCCGTGGTAGATGCAAAGCCGGGTACCCTATTTGAAACCACCCGTGGAACCATGAAGTTTGCGATGGTTGATGGCACCAACGTCTATACCGACGACAATACTTCTGCGGTAATGGATAGACTCGCGGACCCGAAGGTGAATTTCATGGAAACGTTGGTTACGTTACAAAAAGGTGGATTAATTGTTGATTCAACCCATGCCAATGATACCCAAGTGGATGTCGTCGGTGGTAGTTCTGGGAATGCAATTGCCACAGGAAGTTTCTTTGGGGTGGTCTATTACCCGGAGGGTAACCGCTTGACCGTAGATTGCCTTGAAGGTCCTTGCCGTATCTCGGGGGCAAATGCGAGCAGAGATTTGCAAACAGGCCAGGCCGCCTCGGTGATGAATGGAGTAGTCGGGGTTGCCAATCCGGCCGATTGGGAGCGCTGGGCAAGTTTGTGTGATGCAGATTGCCCGATTCAATCTCCAAACGCACTCCCTACCCCGACGGTTGCGCCGACTCCTCAATTCGCCCCTTACTTAAGCGACAATCCTGGTCAACCCCAAAGTTCTACGAGCGCGTTCAGCTTTACTGGTGCGGTATCTATACAACCGCGTCAACGACCGTGGTAAATGGCATAGGAACAGAACTGGGTATTTGCTATGGGCATGAAAATAGGTAAGGTCCCAGCAATGGGACAGAGCGCCAACCACAAAAAAGAGGGAGGAAAAGAGTGAACTTACGGGAAGCTCGGTCACAACAAACCACAACAGAAACAACCCATTACAGCGAAATTGAAGTATCGTTCGTGCTTCCGTGTTTAAATGAAAACGCCACTCTGGCGGCCTGCATTAAACAAGCGCAGGCAGTCATTAACCAATTAGGTGTTCCCGGTGAAATCATCGTTGCGGATAACGGTTCCACCGACGGCTCGCAAGCAATCGCCCAACAATTGGGGGCAAACGTGGTGGACGTTCCGACGCGAGGATATGGCGCCGCAGTGATCGAGGGGTGCCGGGCAGCTTCTGGACGGTTTATCGTCATGAGCGATTCGGACTCATCCTATAACTTGTTCGAATCGGTGACCATGCTGGATAAACTGCGCGAAGGGGTAGATGTGGTGGTGGGAACCCGGCTCCACGGGAAAATACTTCCCGGAGCTATGCCTTGGAAAAACCGTTATTTTGGCAACCCGGCGCTGACCGGCGCCTTGAATCTACTGTTTCGGTCAGGTTTATCCGACGCCCATTGTGGTTTGCGGGCATTCACCCACAGCGCATTTGAACAGATGGATTTACGGTGTACCGGCATGGAATTCGCCAGCGAAATGGTGGTGAAGGCTACCTTACTGGGATTGGAGCGGGTAGAAGTACCGGTTACATATTCACCGGATGGGCGCAACCGGTCCCCTCACCTACGGCCCTGGCGAGACGGTTGGCGGCATTTGCGCTTCCTCTTGCTCTACAGTCCCAGTTTGGTCTATATCATCCCCGGATTGTTGGCGCTCCTCGTAGGCATCGGATTGAACAGCATCCTTAACGTGATCCCCGAGACAACTTACCTGACTTTTGGTCGCCTGTTTTTTGGCACACATTGGACGGTTCCAGCTACCCTATCAGCGGCGTTTGGGCTGCAAGGTGTCTTCCTGGGGATTATCACGGTCAAGTATTCCGTACAACGCGGATTGTATCCTGAACCAACCTGGTACTCGCGGATTTCAGGGATACTCTCGCTGGAATGGCTACTGGTATTCGGTCTCCTCCTTGGGCTGGTTGGCGTAGTCATAGAAGCTGGAATCCTTGCGCAATGGATCTCTTCTGGTTTTGGCGAGCTGACTGAAATTAGACTTGCCCTCTACGGAGCGATGTGGATCTTACTAGGAGCTGAATCTGCCTTTAATAGTTTTGTTTTGGGTTTGTTGACCCACGAAGTCGAGACCCTGCCTTCATCCAGATGGAATCATGGATACCAACTTGAACGCCGGTAGGATTAAACAGTAAATGTCGTATTACGAGAAGAGCTTTGGGTGGATCCGGTGCGCATTGAATTATGGACGCGAGCACGTCGAGGATTATTGTCACCTGGCTGCCCCATATCGAGCTGTATTGGATCTGGGCGCCGGTCCAGGCGCGGATTTGTTATCCGCGCATTCTGTCTGCCCATCGGCTGCGCTCTATGCGGTAGAACTTAACCAAAGGTCAGCCAGCCAATTAGAACAACTGGGGGTAACCGTTTTTCCACTTAACCTGGAATGCGAGTCGATTCCATTGCTAGACCGCAGCGTTGACCTGGTGATCGCCAACCAGGTACTGGAGCACCTCAAGGATCTCTATTGGGTATTTCATGAGGTCACACGTCTACTCCCGGTGGGTGGCAAGCTCATTATTGGCATCCCGAACCTGGCTTCTCTGCATAATCGCATCTTGTTAGCTCTCGGTCAACAACCCACCAGCCTCAAAACCAATTCAGCTCACGTGCGCGGATTTACCCGCGGAGATTTCCTCCTGTTTCTGAATGAGGTGTTCCCAGGGGGGTACAAGTTGCGGAGTTTTCGGGGAGCGAATTTTTATCCATTTCCGCCTTTTATCGCCCGCCAGTTAGCAAGGATCTTTCCATCCCTGGCATGGGGTATGTTCTTTTTCCTCGAGAAACGGTGTGAATACCATCGGGAGTTTATCGATGCACCCGTTATCCAACAATTAGAGACCAACTACTTTACAGGCGGCTATGAAGATCGCGCTGGTACACGACTTCCTCTTTGAGTATGCCGGTTCTGAACGCGTTGTAGAGCAAATTTTACGCGTCTTTCCTCAGGCTGATTTGTTTACCCTGTTCGATTTTCTTGCACCTGAGCGCCGGTTTGGAATCGGCCGCAGACGGGTGCGGACAACCTTCATGCAATCCTTCTCCTTTCTCAAACGCAACCCCGCTGGTTGGCTCCCCCTTGTCGTGCCACTGATGCCCCTGGCGATGAAGCGATTGGACCTGAGTGGGTATGACCTGGTTCTTTCCAGTTCTCACTCCTTTGCCAAAGGGGTGCGCACGGCGCCGCAACAACTGCATATCTCGTATGTCCATGCAGCCATGCGATTTGCATGGGAACGGCAGGCAGATTATCTACACACGGGGATTCAAGCACACTGGCCGGTTAGGTGGATCACGCGGGGTTTGTTATCTTCTTTACGCTCGTGGGATGCACGTACCGTACAAGGGGTGAACCATTTTATTGCCAATTCACAATACATCTCCCGCTGTATCCAGAAAAACTACCACCGTGACTCCCGGGTAGTCTACCCACCCGTAGACCTGAGCGGGTTCGACTTGTGTGAAGCAAAAGATGAGTATTACCTGGTGATCTCACGGCTGGTACCTTACAAACGCGTCGACCTCATCGTTCAAGCGTTTACTCACCTACCAGGCCGGCGGTTGGTTGTAATCGGGGGCGGACCAGAGCTGGGTCGTCTGCGCCAAATGGCTGGGCAGAACGTGCAGTTTCTTGGCTACCAGGAACCATCAGCTTTGCAGAGAATTACACAACATGCGCGCGCATTGGTAATCGCTGCTGTTGAAGATTTTGGCATCGCTCCAGTTGAAGCGCAGGCTTGCGGCACTCCGGTGATTGCCCTCCGGCAGGGAGGAGCAGCCGAAACGGTGATCGGACTGGACCATTTACGGCCCACTGGGCTTTTTTACAACGACCAGGATGTCGCATCGATCCGGGCCGCAATAATTGATTTTGAGAAGGTGAAGGATCAAATCTCACCACTCGATTGTCGCAAGAATGCCTTGCATTATTCTCCAGCCAGGTTCCGCCAAGAATACTGTGACATTGTGACAGGCGAATGGACCGCTTCTCACGCGGGTTTGTTTCCCTGGCCAATTCAACCTGAGATACGAGAGGAATCGTATGGCTAATAGTGGCGCAGAGCAATCAGTTCGAGGGATTCGCACCGGATTTTCTGCAGTCGTAATCCGGTTGGGGCATTTCTCCGAACGGGGGTGGCTGCCTACCCTGGTTGGTTTTTTAGCGCTCACGGGGATCCTGATCCAAAGGACGGTCTCGACCCTGTCGAATCATTTAGCGCCACCCGGAGCAGATCCGGGCAACTGGCTTTCGCTAGCCTGGTCGATCACCGGCGATGGCTCTCGCCTGGCTCCATGGTCTTACCCCCCGTTTTCATTCGTTCTTTTGCGTGGTCTACTGATTGCTTATGATCCGCTCGTTGCCATCCGGATATTCGGGGTATTTGCCTGGGTGGCGCTTAGTGCAGCCGTGTGGGTGGTGTTGCTACGCGCCTTCCCCCATTTACCGGCGTTATTCTTGTTTGGATTGGTACTTTTCTTCTCACTGGCTGGTTACAACCCAGAGATATTTGCCTGGGGAGGATATACACAAATGATCGGGTTAGCCCAACTGGTCATTGCTATTCCAGGGTTGGAAACCTGGTTATCTACCGGCCGTTGGAGAGATGGTATCGTCGCGATCGGATTCTCGCTGGGCGTTATCTACACCCATCATCTGGTAGCAGCTATGCTGCCGGTGTTTTGGCTGATCCTTTTCTGCTGGCTCCTGATTCATGAACCGGAACAGAGGCGCATAATCACTTCCCGGTTTCTCACCGCAGGAGGTCTGGTACTCATCTTTGCCATCCCGGCCATCCCCATCTATTGGAATTACATGCGTTTGTTAGCCCATACCCCATTGAATGCAAACGGTTACTCATGGGCGAATATACCGGATTTATTTACTTATATCTTCCGTCACCTGCAGCCTCTCTGGTTGACCCTGGTCTTCCTATCCCTTTTGGCTCCTTTGGCCTTTCGCCGAAACCGCATTTCCGCGACAGCATTCGCCTTCACCTGGGGGGTGCTGGCAATGTTCCTGGTTTTTTGGGAGGTGCGTCTGCTGCATTTTCTATTTGTGGGCATCGTTTTCGGATTGGGAATATTCTTCGATCGCGCCTGGATGCAGCCATCCACCCCGGCATTTAACCGCGCCCGCCGGGTTTTGCTTAGCCTGAGCCTGATTGCCGTGCTGTTCAGTATGCTCCCCCAGGGGCAAAAGGAATTCAGCCAAGCGATACAGTACTATCAGGTAGCCGAAAATGATATTCTCCCAGCGTTAACATGGCTGGGCGAGAATACCCAACGGACGGACCGTGTTGCGGTTTCACCTTCACCGCCACCAGGTTTGTTAGGCTGGTGGGTCGAAGGGTTGGCGCGACGTCCTGCCTTTTATACGGCAAACTTACGCTGGTTGGCCTTTGAGGGGGAGCGCCAGGATGCTACCATTGCCAACCGCATCTTCGATCCAGCTACTTCTGCCAAACAAGTTATGGACATGCTGGCTGAAAACCAGATCCGCTGGGTTTGGATCGATAAATCTGCGAGGCCGCTCCCCTTATACCCGCTTATCCAACAGAGTCTGTTGCAACCGGCGTACGAGGATAAGCGCGTGCTGATCTTACATGTGGAACCCGGGCCAACCAGTAATGCACCGGACCTACAGTGAAGATGGCTCAACCAGGATGGTTGTTAGAATTCGAAGTCCGGCCAGTGAAACAGGAGCACGGATACCAGGATCGCAGCGTTGATCAGAAGGCCAACAGCTCCCTTCGCATCCAGGTGCTGCGCCAATCCATCCCAGAAAAGGATGAATAGCAGTGATGAAAATACGGCCGATCCGGCTACCGCAAACCGCCACCAGGATTGCTCCGCGAGTATTCCTATCCCACTGGTAATGAGGCCAATAGCCGCAAGCAGGAGCATGATACTTGCCAGAGTTCTGTTTACTCCTCCAGTGAATAGCTTTGAAAGTGCCCACGAGCCATCAGGCCAAAGCATTCCGGGTTGTAACTCAAAATACCTGGCAGATTGCCCGAAGTATAAAATATGGACCAACCCGTGTAGGATGATGAATAGGCCGAATAGAATTTTAATCATTGGAGGGCTCTCCTGAGAGGGATGGAAGATGGCGCTGTCTGGTTGCGAGTGAGCAATCTTGGGTAACATCCTGATTCTATATCTATATTCTCTTTACAGGGAAGGATATTTGGTCGATAATATCAAAGTCCGATACAGGAGTGTCAGTTAGAAAAAGGAGGGAACCCAACGCCGCAACCAAGATTACTCTAAAACCATTCGGAATTCATTAACTGAAAATATAACCATCATTCATAAGCTAGTTTCGCAAGAGGGAGCGAAGAGATGAAAAAAAGCTGGTTCTCAGGTTTCATAATTTTGATGATTCTGGCATTTGTTCTTAGCGCATGTTCGCCTGCAGCTACCCAAGCGCCCACCACGGCGCCGGCCGCGTCAGGTGGCGCAATGGATACCCTGATCGCTGCTGCCAAGCAGGAAGGTCAGCTTACTACGATCGCATTGCCCCATGACTGGTGCGATTATGCCGATGTGATCAACGGATTCAAGCAAAAGTACGGTTTGACCGTAAATGAACTCAACCCCGACGCCGGCTCCGGCGATGAGATTGAAGCCATCAAAGCCAACAAAGATAATAAAGGCCCCCAGGCTCCAGATGTAATCGACGTTGGTTACAACTTCAGTACGACCGTCATGGACGAAAAGTTGGTCCAACCCTACAAAGTCTCCACCTGGGATTCGATCCCCAATGATGTCAAGGATCCGGCTGGTAATTGGTATGGCGACTACTACGGCGTTCTTGCCTTCGAAATCAATTCAACTGCTGTTAAGAACGTTCCCCAGGACTTCCCTGACCTGCTCAAGGCTGATTACAAAGGCCAGGTTGCCCTCTCCGGAGATCCACGCGTATCCACCCAGGCCATTTACAGCGTCATGGCAGCTTCCCTGGCAAATGGCGGCACGTTGGATGATATCAAGCCTGGGCTGGACTTCTTCAAGAAATTGAACGATGCAGGGAACTTCGTCCCGGTCATCGCGAAACAGGCGACCGTTGCAAACGGCGAAACCCCGGTCATCATGCGCTGGGACTATAATGCCCTGGCGGATAAGAAAACCCTGGCCGGAAATCCGGAAATCACCGTGGTCATCCCCAAATCTGCTGCGATTGCCGGGGTGTACATCCAGGCCATCAGCGCGTATGCACCTCATCCCAATGCGGCTAAGCTTTGGATGGAATACTTGTATTCTGACGAAGGCCAACTGTTCTGGCTAAAAGGTGGCTGTCATCCCATTCGCTATAATGACCTGGTCAGCAAGAATGCCATCCCTGCTGATTTGGCTGCAAACCTGCCTCCGGCAGAGAACTACGCTAAGGCGGTCTTCCCAACCCTCGATCAGATCAAAAACGCCACAACATTCATTGCCGATAACTGGGACAAAGTTGTCGGAGCTACAGTAAAATAGTCGCGTGGATCCGCTTACACCCGACGTTTCGCAACAACCGAAGCGTGTTCCAGGGACGTTCGCCCCTGGAACACGCACTAATCAGGTCCTACCTGATGTCGCCGCTCCGGTCCGCCGTCCATTTGGCTTGAAATTGAACTGGACCTGGTTGGGGGTAGCGCCGTTCTTCTTATTCGCGGCGCTGTTTATGCTTCTTCCATCGCTTTCCCTATTCGTAGGCAGCTTCCAAGATTCACACGGTCAATTCACGCTATCTAATTTTGCCGGATTATTCACCCCGTCGATCCTGAGCGCGTACTGGATTACCATTCGAATTTCGGTGACCACTGCCTTGATCGGCGGATTATTCGGTTTCTTCCTGGCTTATGCTGTCATTCTGGGAGGTTTGCCAACCGGGGTGCGGACGGCATTGCTGACCTTCTCTGGAGTCGCTTCGAATTTCGCGGGCGTACCCCTGGCGTTTGCATTTATCTTCTCCCTGGGGCGACTTGGCCTGGTCACCGTTGCCTTGAAAGAGATATTCAACGTAGATATCTACGGGGCCGGGTTCAACCTGTATAGTTTTTGGGGGTTGACCCTCACCTATTTGTACTTCCAATTCCCGCTTATGGTACTGATCATCACGCCGGCGCTTGAAGGATTGAGGCGCGAATGGCGTGAAGCCGCCGAGAACCTGGGCGCGAATACCTTCCAATACTGGTGGTTTGTTGCCTTACCCGTTTTGCTGCCCTCCTTACTCGGTACGATGATCCTGCTCTTTGGCAATGCCTTTGGCGCATATGCAACCGCCCTTTCTCTCACAGGCGGCATGATTAACCTGGTGACCATATTAATCGGATCGCAAATCAAAGGAGACGTCCTCCATAACGTCGGCCTGGGTTATGCCCTGGCGTTCGGCATGGTAGTTGTGATGGCTTTCAGTATGGCCGGATATTATATCTTGCGCCGCCGAAGTGAAAGGTGGTTGCGATGAAGCGCAGCCGGATTTGGAGTTGGATCACGATTATCCTGGGGATTGCTTATTTTCTAATCCCCCTGATTGCTACACTTCTATTTTCTCTGAAAGCCAAAAAAGACGAAATCAGTTTATTAGCGTATCAGCAGGTTATTTCAGACCCTGGGTTTGTCCACTCGTTCACCTTTTCTCTCGAGATGGCGGTTATCACCATCCTTGTTAGCATCTTTCTTATCGTTCCTACCGCCTATTGGGTCCGCTTGCGGTTGCCGAAGCTGCGTCCGGTGGTGGAATTCGTCACACTGATGCCATTTGTCATCCCGGCGATTGTCCTGGTTTTCGGCATGTTACGTGTTTATTCTGGGGCTCCGTTCCACCTGACCAACTCACCAATTGGCACCGATGTACTCCTGGTGGCCGGGTATATGGTGCTCGCACTTCCATACATGTATCGCGCAGTCGATACCGGTTTGCAAGCCATCGACGTACGCTCGTTGACGGAGGCGGCTCAAAGCTTGGGCGCCAATTGGGGCACCATCCTCCTGCGGGTGATCTTCCCCAACCTGCGTGCAGCTCTATTAAGTGGCGCCTTCCTTACCCTGGCAACCGTCGTCGGTGAGTTCACCATAGCCAGTTTCCTGGTTGGGCTAAATGCTTTTGGACCGTATATGTCTCAGATTGGCCAGAATCGTGCCTACCAGGCGTCTTCATTGGCAATCATCAGTTTTCTGCTCACATGGTTGGCCATGGGTTTGATCCAGGTGATCAGCCGTGGCAACCGAGGGCAGACACAATTGGCAGGAGCACGTTAAGCGGACTCAATCCTATGGCCTTCCTCACCCTCACCAATATATCGAAGAAATACAACCAGACTGCTGCGGTAGAAGACTTCAACCTGGAGGTCGAAGCGGGCGAGTTCATCTCATTCCTCGGCCCATCCGGCTGTGGAAAGACGACCACACTGCGCATGATTGCCGGGTTTGAGCTGCCCACTTCTGGCACGATCCAAATTAAAAACGAGGAGATAACTTTCCGCCCACCGAACCAGCGTAACGTTGGCATGGTATTCCAATCGTATGCGCTCTTCCCGAATATGACGGTTGGAGAGAATATCGGGTTTGGGCTAAAGGTTGCCCACCGACCAGAGAGCGAGATCCGTGAGCGGGTCGAAGAGATGCTCGCTTTAATTCACATGCAACAATTCGGCAAGCGATACCCATATCAAATGTCAGGTGGTCAACAGCAACGGGTTGCCCTGGCGCGGGCTTTAGCTATCCACCCCCAGGTGCTCTTGCTGGATGAACCGCTCTCCGCACTGGATGCCAAAATCCGCCTCAGCCTCCGCACCGAAATTCGGGCCATCCAACAAAAGCTGGGCATCACTACAGTTTACGTGACCCACGACCAGGAGGAAGCGCTCTCCCTATCAGATCGGGTCGTGGTGATGAGCGAAGGACACATCGAACAAATCGGAACGCCTTTCGAGATTTATAATTTCCCCAAGACACGTTTCGTTGCATCCTTTGTGGGGACGTTGAACGTTATCGATGCGGTGGTGGCTGACCGCGAGGGCAAACTCCGCCTGGACAAACAGGAGGTATCCCTGTCTTGCCCCGTTTCAGCCGATCCTGGGGATACGATCCAGATGGCTCTACGGCCGGAATTAATCTCACTGGAATCCGATATCGAAAACGCGAACCATCTCGACGCTCGAATTGAAAAAGTAACCTTCCTCGGCTCCATCGTTCGGATTCAGGTTAGCCTGGAAACGCAACGCCTCTTCTTGGATATCTTCAACAATCCCAATCTAGTGCTGCCCAAATTGGGCGATCGGGTCACTCTGTCATTTCCGCGTGAGGCCTGTCTGCTCTTGGGTGGGAAACAGCCCCAGGGCGTCCCTGAAGAATCCCCAATAGTATAAGATTAAGCTACGAGTGATTGGCAAGCACGCATTTTGTCATAGGTGCGGTTCACGGAGTTCCACCGATTACCAGGCCCTCTGTTTTCCTTAACTGCATCTCATCCGATGTCACTACGATCAAGTATAATTAAGATAAATATAGGGTATAAAACTCCGCTATCACGGACGGGAGGTTCGATTGAATCGCAATACCAGGTATATATGGGTGTTCGTTTTGGTAGTATTTGTTTTTGGGGTAGGAATGTTGAGCGGGGTTGCATTCGACCGGGTGGTCTTCGCCCAGCTACTACCTGCGCCGATTCCCGAAACCGGTTCGAATGCGAATTTTCAACTTTTAAACCAGGCATATCAACTCATCAATCAGAATTATGTGGACCGTGCAGCGATCAAGCCTGACCAGCTAGAGTACAGCGCGGTAACCGGGATGGTTGATGGGTTGGGGGACACAGGGCATAGCCGTTTTATGACCCCAGAGATGGTAAAACAACAGCAGAATTTCACCCAGGGACAATTTGAGGGGATAGGCGCGGAGGTCGAAACTCGGAATGACCAGACGGTGATCGTTGCTCCTATCGATGGTTCCCCGGCACAAAAGGCCGGGCTGGCCCCCGGGGATATTATTCTCAAAGTGGGCGGGGAAGATGTCCGCGGTATGCCATTGACCCAGGTAGTTCAGAAAATTCTAGGTCCGGCGGGTTCCAAAGTGACCTTGACTATCCAACACGCTAATACAGGCAAGGTGGAAGATATCACCTTAACCCGAGATCGGATCAATCTTCAGAACGTCACCTGGGCGAAAATTCCCGGGACCGATTTCGCGGCGATCCGTTTGTCAGCCTTTAGCAATAACGTCACCAATGACCTAAAGAAGGCAATACAAGCAGTGAAGGCGCAAGGGGTGAAAGGAATAATCCTTGATATGCGCAATGATCCGGGTGGCTTGCTTGATGAATCCGTGAATGCGACCAGCCAGTTCTTAAAGGGTGGAGACGTATTAAAGGTGAAGGATGCTAAAGGCACTATAACCAGCATCAAGGTAAAACCGGATGGCATTGCCACGGATATCCCTTTGGTGGTGCTCATCAATCAGGGCACTGCCAGCGCTGCTGAGATCCTGTCGGGTGCACTCCAGGATGCCGGGCGAGCGAAACTGGTGGGTGAAACGACCTTCGGCACAGGTACCGTTCTCAACCAGTTCCAATTGAAAGATGGATCAGCATTATTATTGGCCACCGAAGAGTGGTTAACCCCCAAGGGTCGGATAATTTGGCACCATGGCATCGAGCCAGACGTGGCGGTGACACTCCCGGCAGATTCGATTCCAGTCACCCCCAATCAGTTGAAGACAATGGATGTGTCAGGGCTTCAGGCAAGTAAGGATGCCCAATTCCTGAAGGCCATTCAGGTGTTATCCGGTGGAGGATAGCCAAGCCCCAGGGAGAAAACTGAACATGGCCGATCATCCAATGGAAGAGCATAGCCGTATTTCAGTCACAGATCCAAGCGCGATTCAAGCTCTGATCATCGCCCTTGGCTCGATGAACGATACCGCCCGGTTTACTGCGCGCAAGGCTTTGGTACGCATCGGAAAACCGGCCGAGCCAGCATTGATCCATGCCCTGAAGAGTGGGAACCACCTGACCCGTTGGGGGGCTGCGAAGGCCTTGATTGAGATTGGCGATCCCGCGAATGCAACCCAGCTCGTAATGGTGCTCGAAGATGATGTGTTTGATATCCGGTGGATCGCATCCGAAGGATTGATAGCGCTTGGATACAGCGGATTGGATGCGCTCCTGCAGGCGCTTATTGATCACCCTGACCTGGCCAGTTTACGCGAAGGAGCCCAGCATGTGCTCCACGTCCTCAGTGAAATGGGAATGGGGCAATTGCTTGCCCCAGTACAGGAAGCGCTCGAGAGTATTTCTCCGGCGACCGCTTTACCTCCTGCGGCACAGCGCGCTCTACATCTGATCCGTACACCTGGCTGAGGTCAGCGGC
>JAQTMA010000068.1 GCA_028714615.1 Anaerolineaceae bacterium
TGGAACTGCCCGCCAGGCGGAGCGTGGTTACCGTCCGCTGGCAGGCATCCTCGCTGCTCCCGCCCCAAGCGAGGTGGTAACGGTAGACGCAGAGGATTTCTGGTTGAGCTGGCGCAATTCCTTCCGGCAAGGAGAGAACCTCTTCATCGAATCGCGACGATTCTGGGAATCGTCGCCAGTTGCCCTCTGGCTCCTCCAATCCAGGCAGGCGATCAATGGAGGATCGACGGCAGGTAGAGCCGCACCGGGCTGACGTCAAAGCCCAGGGGAAGCGGTGGCTCGCCTAAACCCGTTTCGCGGGAAGAAACGCCCGTGGCGGTCACGTTCCCGCTCCCGGCCGACGCCCCGCGCACATTCAAGGTAAAGTGGCATTCGGTATCCGGCGTGCTGATGCCCTTGGCGTCTCCGGAAAAGACGGCGATGCGTTCACCGGGGATGGCCGCGAAGCTGCCCCCGCAGAGAGATGGAAACCCCGGGTGTACGACCGGGTCGGCAAAGACCAGGGGTTCCGGCAGGGTGATGGTGAATGCAAGCTTCGATAGGGTGGACGGATCGGCGTTCGGATTAGAGACGGCGATATATAGGGCGGTTGTTTCTCCCACCCGGAACGGGATTGGGTACTGGTGGAAGGTTTCGATGGTAGGGGGCAGCAGCGCCTCATACGCGCCGATATCGGGGGCGCCGTTATAGGCAAACCCCCGTTGGTCTTGGGTAGGGTCGGGCCAAATTGGATTCGCGGCTTGATCGATGGCCGGGCTGCCTTTTTGCAGGGCGCGGGTGAAGGTGGAACCGCCGTTATCGCGCAGTGGGCTAAGCAACGGATCAGTATTCATCTTGTCGGTTGATGGAAACGGCAATAGAACGCAACTGCTGTCCGAACTGATGTTATGCCCATCCGAAATGATATTCACTATCCCGCTGCAGTTATTATCGGAAAGACCTGCCAGGATCGAATTTCTTGGACGAACTTGTGAAGTAGCAGCTCCGAAATAGATGCTGGCTCCAGCCGTAGCGCTGTTATCGGCCACGGTAACGTGGTTGAGGGTCAGTTTCCCATCGGTATCCAGGTAGAATGCTCCGCCTTGATTTGCCGCCTGGTTGCCGGTGATTGTGGAATTGACAATCACAGCCTGGTTATAGAGCAGTATCCCACCCCCGACGCCGGTCGAATGGTTCCCGCTGATCGTCGAGTTCCTCAGGGTGAATGATCCCGTAACCGCATTAACGAAAAGACCTGCACCGCGACCCGACTCATTCCCGCTGACGGTGACTTGATCCAAAACCGTCGTCCCGCCGGCGATATTCAATCCTCCGCCGCCAATTCCGCCGCTGTTGGTATTCTCAAGGATCGTCGTGTTGTTGATGGTATTCGAGCCGCCAGATAAGCCAATCCCGCCTCCCCAGCGGCCTGAGCTATTCCCGGCAACCCGGCTGTTGTTGATGGATAGCGTGCAGTCATGACTGGCGATCCCCCCTCCATAGTAGTCTCCAGACCCGGTGTTCGCCAACGTATTATTTTGAACGTACACCTGGGTCAGGGAGAGCGTGGCGTGCGCACAGAACACCCCCGCGCCATTATCATCCGTAACCAGGCCGTTCTGGATAGAGAGATACTGTAGATTTACGGTTTTGCCAGTAGCCGCTATGTTTAATACGCGCCCCTCGCTTTTGGCATCCAAAATTGCAAGCGGTGGGCTGCCCACCGGCGTCTCGGGTCCGGCCAGCGTTAATGAATACAGGATGGGATCGCTTATGCGGGGGTATGTGCCCGCCGCCATCTGGATGGTATAGCCATCCCCGCCGACCTTCGCCAGCGCCCCTTCGAGCTTGCAGGGTTGAGCGGGATCCGTACAGGGGTTACCCGGGATGTACGTCGACGTGGGCGAGACGTACAGGGTCGTTCCTCCCCCGGCGGCCGCCGGCTGCGGGAAGGCAGCAAGTCCCAGGCTGAGAACCAGGGCGAGCGCAGCCAGGTTACACACCACCGGGCGGGATTGCAGCAGGCAATGTGATAGGATTGTGGTGATGCGCATAGGTTTCTCCTTGTGGACTGCGAATGTCATTCCCCGGTTACGTTCTAGCGGATGATCACCGGCAAACGGCCAGTTCCTCCAGCCCCATACCAGCAATTACCGCTATAGTCGCTCAATTCATTATTAATGGATAATCAGAGTATACGAGTTTGTAAGGCGCCTGTCAATTAACGAAAACGATAAGCTAAGCCTCTGTTCATTAAGATCGTGGCAACCATTCCAGGCATGGCGCGCAAAGGCGTCACAATGCCGTACACCTCTCACAACGGTCATATTCCGCCGCATTCAGCCTTGAGCTTCCCTGGCCAGCGGCAGCCAGACGCAGAACGTCGTGCCCTGGCCCTCCTTGGAGTCGACCTCGATGCGGCCGTTGTGGTTCCGCACGATCCAATAAGCGATGGACAGGCCCAATCCAAAGCCGCTGCCCTCTCGTGTGCGGGTTCGCGCTTTCTCGGCGCGATAGAAGCGCTCGAAGACGTGCGGCAGATCCTGGCTCGGGATGCCCGGGCCGGTATCCTGCACGATCAAGCGGGCCTGTTCGCCGGTTTTGCTCAAGCTAAGGTTCACCTTCCCGCCCGAAGGCGTGTATTTGATCGAGTTCCCCACCAGGTTCAGCAACACCTGCTTGAGCCGGTCGCGATCGCCCACCACCAGCACCTGGTCGATGTCCGTAATGCGCAGTTGCAGGCGGTCGCCGGCCAGCACGTGCATCTGTTGGAATACCTCCAGCATGACCGTATCCAGCTCGACTGGGGCCATATCGAGCGGCAGTTTGCCCGATTCCGCCTGGGCCAGCAGCAGCAGGTCGCCGACCATGCGCGTCAGCCGGTCGACCTCTCCCTCGATGCTGGAGAGCGACTCGTCGTCGGTCACGCCCATGCGCCGCAGGAGTGCCACGTTACCCTTGATCACCGTGAGCGGGGTGCGCAGCTCGTGGGAGACGTCTGCCAGAAAACGGCGTTGTGAGGTGAACAGGCTCTCCAGGCGTACCATGGTTTGATTGAAGGCGTGGATCAACTGTCCGACCTCGTCGCTAGCCGGTCCCGAGAAGGGGATGCGGCGCGAGAGATCGTCGGCGTTGGTGATGTGGGTGGCGGCCTGGGTGACCATCTCCAGCGGCGCCAGCGTGCGCCCGGTGGTGAACCAGGCTCCTAGCCCACCCAGGAAGATGGATATGAGCGTGGTAATGGCCAGGACGATCAACATGGCTTGTTGAGTGGCCTCAATCAGAGCCAGGCTTGCGCCCACTTCCAGTAGGCCGATGAGCCGGCCGTTCACCTGCAAGGGCACCGAAAGCACCCTCAGGTGGGCAGATGCGACCGTGGAATTGCGGAAGATGGGCCGGGTGGCTTTCATCCCCAAGGGATCCATCGGCTCGGTCAGCCGGCTGGTGTTGGGAGACGCTGCGTTCAGTTTGCCATCATGCCCCCACACCTGCACGAATACGTTTTCGGTCAGGTCCAAGGATGGAAATTGCATGATACTCAAATGGCCGGATGGGTCCACGCTGATCACGGCGGTGATCTCGTTGACGGTCTCTTGCAGCAAGCTGTCCACCTGGCTGACGAGCATAACGCTGACCAGGCTATATACCAGGATGCCAAACAATAACAGCACGCCCCCCATCAGGGAGGCGTACAAGATCGTCAGGCGTAATCGTAAAGACATCAGGGCATCTCACGCAGCACGTACCCCACGCCGCGGACGGTATGGAGCAGTCGCTCTTCCCCCTCGATCTCCAGTTTTTGCCGCAGGTAGCGGATGTAGACGTCCAGCACATTGCTCTCACCGCCGAAGTCGTATCCCCACACCCGGTCGAAGATCACTTCGCGAGTCAACACCTGGCGTGGGTGCCGCAAGAAAAGCTCGATCAGGTCGTATTCCTTAGCGGTCAGGGAGATGACGCGTCCTTTGCGGTACGCCTGGCGGGTGCCGGTATCCAGGGTCAGGTCGTTAAACTGGAGCACCTGGGAACGGTCCGGCTGCGTGCGGCGCAGCAAGGCTCGCAGGCGGGCGAGCAGCTCGTCGAGCTCGAATGGTTTCACCAGGTAATCATCTGCCCCGGCATCCAATCCCTGCACGCGGTCCTGGATGGTATCTTTGGCGGTCAACATCAGAATGGGGACGTTGCCGGCGGAGCGCAGCCGCTGGCATACTTCCAGGCCGTCCATCCCGGGGAGCATCCAATCCAAAACGATAAGATCCGGGTGCTGATCTCGCGCCAGGTTCAGGCCTGTTTGGCCTTCCGTCGCTGTATCCACCTGGTAGCCTTCATAGACCAGGCTGCGCCGCAGCATCTTCAGGATAGCCTCATCATCTTCGATAATCAGGATGCGTTCCTTCATATGTCCTCCCCCAGCCAATATACCACAGAGTAAAATTTTCGGGTAGTAAACCAAAGTTGGCATATTGCGGCTGGCTTTGCAAGATACCCTATAGTGCCTCAATGATCTTTGGTACAATTCAAAAGTGCCCCCTTTTTTGATCCCCCCGGGGATTCCCCTGTCGAAACGTTTGCTCGACCTGGCGCTCACGCTGCCGGGGTTGGTGCTGCTCTCGCCGTTCCTGGCGGGGATTGCCGTTTGGGTGCGGTTCGCCGGCGGAACGCCCGTGCTCTTTCGCCAGGTGCGCCCCGGTTATCAGGGGAAGCTCTTTACGGTCTATAAATTCCGCACCATGACCGAACACAAGGACGAGCACGGGGTGCTCCTCCCAGACGGGCAACGCCTGCCCCCCTGGGGACGGTTTTTGCGCGCCGCCAGCCTGGATGAGCTGCCCGAACTGTTCAACGTTGTCCGTGGGGAAATGAGCCTGGTCGGGCCCCGCCCGCTGTTGGCTCGCTACCTGGAGCGCTACACCCCCGAACAGTTGCGCCGCCATGAGGTGGCTCCCGGAATCACCGGTTGGGCGCAGGTCAACGGCCGCAACACCCTCACCTGGGAGGATAAGTTCCGCCTGGACGTATGGTACGTGGAGCATTGGTCGTTCTGGTTGGATGTGAAAATCCTGGCGCTGACGGTCTGGAAGGTGTTGAAACGGGAGGGCATCTCCCAGCCCGGTATGGCTACGGCGGAGGAGTTCCATGGGGAGGATAGGGACTAGCGCTAACCCCGATCCTTCCTGCCGCCAGGTCCTCCACCACCTGTTCCACCAGCCGCATTTTGCCGGGCGTCAGAACGCTGTTATCGACCTGGCTCACCGTCAACCGGGCATTGAGCGCCAGCCCTGCTTTCCCTGCCATCAGGTCAGGCCACAGGGCTTCGAGCGCCGGGATTGGATCGCTGCCGACGGTGGCGATCCAGTGCGTTATAAGGGCGTCAGTCGGCGGCGTGGCGCCGATAAGGCGCGCTCCCGCCTGCGAGAGCGCATCCCACACATCCGGCGCAGCCAGGGCCGGGGGAACGTAGACCACTTTGGCCCCTTTGGTTTTCAGCTCTGCGACCGCACCCTGCCATTCCGTGGGGGACACCGCATCCGCATAGACGGGATAGCCGGGATACGGGGGCGATTTCGGCAGGCAGATGCCGCACACGTAACGCGCCCCATTCAAGAACGCCTCCCGAACAACCTGCCCTGGAGCGTCGCCCAGGCTGAGCGTCCCGGCCCGCCAGTCGGAGGTTGTCAGGGCGGCGATATACCCGGCCAGGAAGGCGGTTTGTGCGGCCTGGCTGTCTCCCCCGATCACGCTCACGTTGTTCTCGGCCTGCCATTCACCCGCTCCGATGGCGACGAATTGAGTCGCCGGCGCCTTTCCGGACAATCCGGCGACATCCACACTCCCTGGCTGCCCGGTCGTGGAGACCACAACTACGACTTTCACGCCGGAGGTCAGATCCGCCGCATCGAGCCCCGGACGCACCTCCACTTTCATGCCGGAAGTGGCCGCCAGCGCTTCGAGAGTGGTGCGCAGTGCCTGAGCGGCTGCCGGCAGGTTGGCCGGGTCGCTGCCCGGGATGACCAGCAGGGCCTTCGCTCCCTCGGCGGTAGCGGAGGGAGCGGCCGGAGGGGAAAGCGTGACGGCCGGGATGACGCCGGTTGGCGTGGAGGAGTTTCCGGTGGGACCCGGCCGGAAGCCGCAGCCAGAGAGGATCAGGCTGGTTAGCAGTACAAGACTGAGGAACGTGTGGAGCGATGCAGAGCGGGTAGATGGCATTGTATCAAGCATCCCTGGGTAGCCGAAAAGTACCTGTATTATAATGGAGACATGATGTATGGCGCTTTGGGATTCTCCCAGGTCGCGGTAAAATGGAATGAGATCGGCGAAGCGCACCCTTCATTTCACTCAATCGACCAATTCGGGCTATCCTGTTGGATGATCGCGAGCTTAAGACAATGACCCTGCCTGCCAGCGAGCCTATCCCCGACGATACGGACCATCTGCCTCCGGCGCGTCGCCGGCGCGAAAGACGCCACCTGGCGCCTCTCGGGCTGGGTGAGCGCAATGAACGCGCCGCGTTCTTAGATAGCCTGGCCGCGCGCGCGATTCCCTCCTTCGACTTTTTCCTCTTCTCTCTCATCTCCGGCCTGGTGTTCGGCCTGGGGTTCTTGCTCAATGCCCCGGCCGTGTCGGTCGTGGCAGCCGTCCTGGCGCCTTTCCTCGCTCCGCTGCTCGGCTTATCCCTGGCCACCGTCATCGGCTCGGGCCGCTTCTTCCTAAAATCCCTGATCAGCTCGGTGTTGGGCGTAGGGCTGGCTTTTCTGGGCGGTTTCCTTGCCGGATTTGCCCCGCGCTATCTGCCCAGCCTGCCGTTACCACTCACCTGGGGTGTATCCCAAACCCAATTCTCATGGCCGAGCCTGGCAGCCTTGAGCCTGTTGGTCGTGCTGACCGTAACCGGTTATGTCCGCAGCCAATCCAAGGCGTTCCTCCCGGAAGTGGGTATGGCGTACCTGCTGTACCTTCCCCTGGCTGCGGCGGGGTTTGGTTTGAGCGCCGGCGCTGGGGAGCTGTGGCCGCACGGCTTGATCGTTTTCTCTGTGCATCTGGCCTGGACAGTGGTGTTGGGAGCGCTGATCTTGGCGGCGTTAGGCCTGCGCCCTTTGACCGTGTTCGGATATTCGCTTGGCGCGACCATCGGACTGTCCGGCCTCGTCGTGCTGCTCGCCTTGAGCGGGATCGGGACGATCTTACGTCGCCAGGAGACCATCCCGATCGTCGTCCCCACCCAACAGACTCCCACCGCCACCCTGGTGACCGCTACTGCTACCCCCACCGAAGCAGTTCCGACCGCCACGCCGACCCCCCGCGTCACGCCTTCGAACACGCTCGTTCCCAGCGCGACGTTTACCGAGACCATTACCCCGGCGCCGACCCCCGTCTGGGCGATCATCAACGCGGCCAGCCTGAACGGCGCCTATATCCGGGCGGAACCCAAAGTGGGTTCGAAGATTTTGACTTCTGTGCTCAACGGCGCCCTGGTCAAAGTCCTCCCCGAAACCATTCAGGATGGGGGGACCATTTGGGCGCACATTCTGACCACCGGCGGGTTGCAGGGCTGGATCGTCCAATCCCTGCTCGTTACCGCCACCCCTGCGCCGGGCTGGTAAAGCGCCAGGCTGGTAGTACAGGGCGCAAAAGCAATCGATTGAATACCTTCAAAGGAGCAGTGCATGACCATCCACTTCGGGACAGACGGCTGGAGAGCCGTGATTTCAGATACGTTCACCTTCACCAATCTACGCCTGGTGTCGCAAGCCATCGCAGATGCCGTGGCGACAGAAAAATGGAATAACGGCGCGCCCCTCGCCCAGCCGCCGGATGCGCGCAAGATGGTGGTGGGTTTTGACACGCGCTTTCTGTCGGACCGCTATGCCCAGGAAGCCGCCCGAGTTCTGGCAGCCAATGACTTTACCGTCTACCTGGCCCAGGCCGACGCGCCAACCCCCGCCATTTCGTGGGCGGTGCGCGAGCTGAACGCCATCGGCGCCATCATGATCACCGCCTCACACAATGCGCCGCGTTATAACGGGGTGAAGCTAAAAGCGGCCTACGGCGGTTCTGCTCTCCCCGACCAGTGCCGGAGCGTCGAGGTATACCTGAACGATAATGAAGCCCAGGGGCGCGGCCCGAACCTGATGGACTACGAAATTGCCCGGCAGCGCGGCTTGATCCAGCGCTTCAATCCCCTGCTGGCCTATAGCACACAACTCCGCCGCCTGATCAACCTGGATATGATCGCCGAAAACCCGCAACGGGTGGCGGTCGATTCGATGTACGGCGCCGGGCGGGGGATTATCCGCAGCCTGCTGCAGGGAACGGGTTGCGAGGTGCAAGAGGTGCGCGGTGAAATGAACCCCGGCTTCGGGGGCGTCCATCCGGAACCGATCTCCCGCTACCTGGGCGCCCTGGCCGGCGCCGTCAGCATGGGCATGGGCAGCTTTGGCCTGGCGACCGACGGCGACGCTGATCGCATCGGTGCGATGGACGAGCGCGGGAATTTCGTTGATCCCCACAAGATCATGGCTCTGGCGCTGCGCCACCTGGTGGAACAACGCGGTTGGCGGGGGTCGGTGGTACGGACGGTCTCCACCACGCGGATGATCGACCGCCTCGCCCAACGCTACGGCCTGGAGGTGCACGAGACGCCAGTGGGGTTCAATCACATCGCCGATTACATGCTGAAAGAGGACGTGCTCATCGGCGGCGAGGAATCGGGCGGCATCTCGTTCAAGGGCCACATCCCCGAAGGCGACGGAGTTTTGATGGGCCTGTTACTGGTCGAAATCGTCTCCTGCTCGGGGAAGACCTTGCACGAGCTGGTCGATGACCTGCTGAACGATGTTGGCCCGGCCTTTTACGAGCGCAAAGACCTGCGCCTCAGCCGGCCGGTTTCCAAGGCGGCCATCACCCATCGCCTGCAAGATGAAGCCCCGGAGGAGATCGGCGGCGAAGCGGTCAGCCAGGTTGCCACCGTGGATGGGGTGAAGTACATCCTGGCCGACGATTCCTGGCTGCTCATTCGCCCTTCGGGCACCGAACCCGTCTTGCGGGTATATGCCGAAGGTCGTTCGCCGGCGATGATGAAAGCCTTGATGGGTTATGGCGAGCAAGTGGCTGCCACCGTTGTGTGATCCCCGTTGAAATCATAATCGCCCGCGCAATCGCGCGGGCGATTTATTGATTGGCGGTTGAGGAGCTTACTTTTCGGTTGCCCGGACGCGGCGTACCAGCACGATCACTACCAATAGCGCTAAGGAGAGACCCAGTAAGCCGGGAATGCCGAATTCATCGGCAAAACCGGTAGTGGGCAGAGCCGTAGGTTTGGGGGCAGTGGTCACGCTAACACCGCTGCCGCTTTGGGTCGCCGTGGAGCTGGCCTGGGTGGGCTGGATTTGGGTTGCCGGGACGCTTGTCTGGGTGGGTTGAGCCAGGTTTTGGGTTGGAGCCACGCTGGTTTTCGTCGCCTGGGCGACCACCTGGGTCGGTTGGGCTGCTTGCTGCGTCGGCTTGGCAGCTCCCTGCGTCGGTTGGACGACGACTGTGTGGGTGGGTTGCACAACCACCTGGGTCGGTTGGACTACGTTGGTTTGGGTGGGCTGGAGCACCGCCTGCGTCGGCTGGACGACGGGCGTGTTGGTGGGCTGCACAATTTCCTGCGTCGCGGAGGCTGCAGGTTGGGTCGGCAGGATGGCGCCATTGGTGGCTGCCTGGGTCAGCAGCGCCGCAACCGTGGCTGTGTGTAGCTCCGCTGTAACCGCCGGCGCATTGGTCACCTGAAGCGCGGCGATGGGGGTTTCCGAGGGGATCAGGATGGCTGAGGTTGGCAGGTCGGAAGTGGGGCGCCGGGTGGCCGAAGGCAATACCTCAGGCGTGCGGGTCGGACCTTTCTGACCTGCGGCCTGCAAGGCTACCTGCTGGGTGAGGGCCATCACTGTGGCCGTGTTCTGTGCGTAAATGAGCACGGTCTGGGTGCCTTGCGCGTCGCGCTGCGCATTCATTTGGGGGCGCAAGAAGAAGAGGTAACCGGCCATTAATGCGAGGGCTAGCAGAAAGATGAGCCCGAGCACAATGATGGCGGCTGTGAAGCCCTGGTTCCCACCTCCGGATGGCGATGACTCTGGGCCAGTGGATGGGACGTCCAGATTACGATAGTCGTTCATGGGTGCCTCTTCTTCTCAGGGGCGAACCCCCGCGGCGAATTTCGCCTTACTCGATAACTTCCAGGTTGATCAACGGGATGATCGCCTTTTCCCCGCTTGTCAGGTGGATTGCGGCAGCCGGGGCGCGGACGCCGCTGGGGTATTGTGACAGGCCGTTGCGCAGGTTGGCCAGGGTTCCGGTTTGGCCGGCGAAGGCCCCGCGCCGCACGTGGATCGTTTGGCCAGGGGCGAAGCTGGTCGTTTCGGGCGGCGGCGGAACCGGGCTGCTGGTGGGGAGGGGAATGACCACTTCCGGCCGGATGCCGGTTTGGTGATCCCAGGCGGCGGCGTTTACCGTTACGTCCCGCTGCTCGTTGGTCGTCAGGATCGAATAGGCTACCGGGTTGAGGGGTATGCGTCCGAATCCCTCCAACAAAATAATCGGGAAGGGGGCTTGCTGCGCCAGTGGGATCAACTGCGCCGGCATGCTGGCCAGGATCAAGCCGCGCAGTGGCAGGCCGATCGCGGTTTGCAGCGCTTCCTCCTTCATCAGGATGGCCGCCAGCAACACCGATCCGCGCATACCCACGTCCATTTGCTTGGCGGTGAATTCTTCGTCCGGGGCATGCGCCAGCACCACCAACAAGGAATTATCGGTTTTGCCGTTTCCCCACACCCCCTGGATCAAGGCCCCGGTGGCTTCGATGATGGCGCCGCGATCGGGAATCACCTCGGCGACGACCCCGGGCATCCCGGCGCGCAGCTCGAACGCAGCTCCCTCAATCTCCATCAGTAGCTGGCCTTCGCCGACCACCTTGACCACTCCGTTCTCCGGGGCGCGAACTACCCGGTTCAGCAACCCCACCGGGCCGGCCAGGACGTCCCCTTTGATCACCCGGTCGCCAGTCTTTCGCTGCGCAAGCGTATCGGCTTCCTGCGGGGTGACGCCTAATCCGTAGGCGGTGTCAAATAGCAGGTGGGGATTATGCGGATGGCATTCCGCCAGCACGTCGCTTGCCAGCACTTTTTGGCCAGCGTGCACCA
Source organism: Anaerolineaceae bacterium (assembly GCA_028714615.1). The sequence goes on from JAQTMA010000068.1 coordinate 11,157, forward strand.
ATACCCGGCCGTTGGCGGGTAGCAGGCGTTCGCGGCGGATGGTCGTCAGGGGCAGGATGTGGGTAAGCGGCGCTATCATAGTCAATCCATTCGGGTTGCAAGAAGGATGCCTGGGAGGCTCAGCCGCCCAGCGTCCACTGCCACTTCTTGAGCAGTTCCTGGCGCCGGGTCTCATCTTCGGGTAAGCGCAACGGCCGGCCCCGCGCGTCGATGACCGCTCCCAGCACGCCGCCGGTTACTTTTACTCCTCGCCCGGGGCGCGCCATGCCCAGATCGGTCGGCCCAACCGCCTCCAAATAGAGTTGAGCGCTTTCTCCGCGCGTCAGAGGCAGCATGTGCAGGGAGCCGTGCTTCACCTCGAGGTTGACTTCATTCTTATCTGCATAGACCAGCCTTGCCCTTAAGATGAGCGCCCCAAAAGGCGCTTCGCTGATGGGCGAGACCACTGTTCCCAGGTTGATGAATGCACCCGATTCGAGCACCTGGACGGGCAAGAGCGGGTTAATCGTTGCGGCGACGCCCAGGGCGGCAGTGAGCCCGTTCTGGTCGAGCACCAGCGTCGTAACCCCCACCGGTTGCAACCCGTCCAGCAGGGTCAGCAGGCTCTGTCCCGCGCTGGGTGATTGGGTGAGCACCGGCCCGGAGGCGATGATCGGCTCGTAGGGCGGCGTGAGACCCGGGCCAGGATAGACCCCCCTGGCATGCAGGCGGTTGGAGAACCCGCGCACGGCCAGGCGCAGGATGGCGCGCGCGATAGCCTGGTCGATCGCCTGTTCTTCAGCAGACACCGGCAGGCTGTTTGGATAGGCTTCTTTTTGGTTCAAATAGTTCAGCAGATCGCCTTCACTCAATGGCGCCGTTAACCATTGGGCGATCTCGGCAGGCGGAATGCAGCGCAGCACCCCGGTGATGCCGGATCCCAGGCCCAGCGGGGATTGCACCATCAAGGAGAGCTTGCCGGAAGTAGCAGTGGCCAGCACCGTCGACCGGGCGCCCAGGTCGACCCCCATCACACCCTTGACCGGATCGTAGACCTGGCTAAGAAAGCGGATGACGCGCCCAAAAGCGAAGGCCGTCGTAGAGGCGTGCCCATCGCACAGGCTGATCAGGTCCGCAATGCCCGCCACGTGGGCAGCGCGGTTCGCCTGGACCATCTCGTTGAGGCAGGCTTGCGCCGGTCCCAGGTCTTCGTGATCAAAGTCGGGACGAATATTGGCGGTGATGCGGACACTGGTGATCGGCTCAACCTGGCTGCGCATCTTCTCGGCCAGGTCGGTATTGCCCGCATACAACACCGCCGGGCGCTGATCGGCGGGCATCAGATAGCAGGCCAGCCCGGCAATCTCCACCAGGTGAGCGACGGAGCGCCCGGCGCCCCCATCCGTTCCGCCTGCGATCACGATGATGTCGGGCCGGGCTTGAATGATCGCATCGATTTGGGCTTCGGGTTTGCGCCGGTCGTTCAGGCCGATGCTCTCCACCACTCGCGCATAAGTGCTCCCTGCCAGGCGTTGCGCGCTCTCCAGGGACACGTCTGCCAGCAGCCCGATCGTAACGATGTTGAGCGTTGGCCCCGCCGAGAAGCTGGTCACCACTCCGTCCACCCCAGACCCGTCCGCCTGGGTGGGGATGATCAATTCACCCTCTTTCCCCAACAGCAACCGTCCGGTAATACGCTGCAGGTTTTCGAGCGATTGCCGTACCCCATCCGTGGTGTTCTTATGGGGGGCGCCAGCCGTGGTGGGCGCCTGGCCTCCAGCCACAAAATTGAAGTGCCCGTCGGCCACCACGAACAGCAGCGCGCGGGTGTTGGCGGATCCCACGTCGATTGCCAGGAGGGTTTCAGCTTCCATGTGCGAAGGGTTCATAGCGGTTGGGAGAGCCTAGAAGATCGAATTCCAGAGGAAGGACAGGCGCTCGATGAGCGCAGTCAGCGCCGCGGAATAGACGCCTGCGAAGAGAGCGCCTAACGTGATGGCGATGAAAACCTGCCCAACGTTGGCGGCGGTTTCGACAAGCGCTCCGCGCTGCGGAAGTTGGTTGAAGCGGGAGTGGGCGCTGAACTGGAAATAGAGCAGTGTTGCGCCCGTCCCGGCCAGCAGCACGACCCCTTCCAGGATCGCCAGGGCAACCCCGGCGGTCTGGGCCCGCCCGGAATGCACGTCGAAGGCATTGATCGTGGCCATCGTCTGGGGGAAGAGTGTTCCGAGCACCACGCCGGAGATCATGACAGCCGCGCCCACCCCCACCAGCAGCGCCACCGGGAGGCTTCCCAGTCCGGCCAGGCGGGGAGACGCTTTGGCCAATAATAACAAGCTGAGCACCAGTGGGACGAGCAATAGCCCTTTTTCGGTCACCGGCAGATCGGAACGGAAGAAGTTCAGCACCAGCTTCGGCCAGATCACCTGATTGAAGGTGACCAGCAGCACGTAGCCGGCCACGATGCCCACGAAGGCGTATGTGGCTCCGCGAAAGAAGGGGTTGTCGCCCACCACCGCGTAACTGAGCACCAGCACAGTCAGGATGAACGCGACGGCCATCCACACCAGGTCTGTCAGATTCATGCCGCCGCCTTCCTGACCGGTTTCCGGTCTTTCCACAACGGCCAGAAGGCGTTGAACAATGCCCCCGCCAGGATGATCACGATTGCCGCCCAGGCCCCCGCCTGGTAAGCATCCCAATAGGCCCGCCCGGTGCTGGGACGCTGGAGCATTTGCTCGTAGGCCGCCCCCCCCGCCAGACCGGCCACCATGCCCTGCACCTGGCCCGAGTCCAGGTAGGCGCGCAGCACGGGCGCGGCTTGTGAGCTGCTGGTTACCACGAAGGCCCCGTTCGGGCTCATATGCGCTCGCACCTGTTCCACCCAGGCGCGGGCGGTATCCACGTTGTCGGTCAACAGGACGATCTGGGTGAAGTCAGTCAGTCCCGTAACGCCCTGGAGCGCCGGACGATCCCAGGCGGGCTCTCCGCTCAGGTCGTAATACGCGGCTTCCTTCGGCTGCCGGGCGAAGGCGGCCAGGCCGGTCGTTCCACCTGCCAGGTAACCCAGGTCGACGACCTTTTCGCCGCTGATGTATCCGGTCATGTAACCGGCCGGTTCGGCATAAAGCCGGTTGAAAAGGCGCGCGGCCAGGGCAGATCCGGTAGGTGTGCTGGAGATCACCGCCAGGCGCGCCCCACGCGCCATCAGGTGATCGATCACGCCGGACGCGGCAACTTCCAGCTCGCCGGCCAGCGAAGGCGAATAATCGATTACCAACAGGACAGGGTCGTTCGTGGAGAGCGAATCGACGGTCTCGTTGGCCCACAACGTCTCCTGGGGGATCGCGTCGGGGATGGGGACGATGTGGGTATGGGCTGCGATCGGGAATAACACCACAGCGAACAGGGCCAATGCCAGCGCCATGCGTAAGAGGCGCGAGGTGGACACCAGCGGCTTGCCCGGCGCTGGCTCGGGCTCAGCCTCACTGGCGAGCAACTTTTGAAACATCTCACTGTGGTCTCGCTGGCGTTCGGAGACCTCTAGGAGGGTAGCATACCGGGTGGGTTGGCGGAAATCGGCGGCGGCCGGTTCGGAGGGTAGAATACCGCGCAATCCGGCCAGCGGTCCCTGGGCTTCGATGTGCGGGTCGGCGCTGTTTTCAGGAAGGGGGGTAGGTGCAACCGATTCCACGGGGCGCATGGCCTGCACCCAGATCGGCAGGTCGGCCGGAACGATCGGCTCGTCGCCGGATGCTTGCTCGCCAGGCGGCTCATTCCCTGCAGGGGGAGCTGGGGTCTTTCCGGGCTGTTCGAGCCACTCCGGCAGCTTTTCTCTGCTTGGCGGGGGCGTCCGCTCTGCCCGGGCATCTCCCAGGATCAGCGGCGCAGGCGAATCGAAGCTCGTCTGCAAACCGGAAGGGGCGTTGGCTTCCAGTTTCGCCAGCCAGTCCGGAGTCCAATCCGGCTCCCACTGTGGCCCCTGGGGTTCGACCGCGGGCTGGTCGGGGAGCTCGCTCTCCCCGGGAGCAGGCGCCGGCGGCGGGGTGGGTTCGCTCTCGCCTGGCGTTTCGTCCGGAGGAAGCACGTTCGGGGTGGGCTCTTCCGGCAGGCGATTTTCTGGTGGGTTGGTTGGAATTTCGGCGGCGGGTTGCTCGGCCTCGTGCGGCGGAAGCGCCTGGCTGACGTCTTCCGCAGGCAGAGAGAAGGCGTTGTCTTGCGTCCGGTCGGGAATCCCTTCCGGCTCGGGTTCATTGGCTTTCAGCTCGGATATCTTCGCCAACCAATCGGGCATGTCCGCCTGGAAAGCCATCTCCTCGCCGGCCGGCTCTTGCGTTTTTTCGGGGGTTTCGGGTTGTATCTCGCCCAGGCGCCTCAACCAGTCTTGTTCGGGTTCGGCCGATTCCGTTGCGGCGAGGTTCGCCACACCTAAAGGCGGCTCGTCTTTCAAGCCATCGTCGAAGGCGCGCTGGCGGACGGGCTTCAGCCAATCTGGGATGCCATCATCCTCGCTGCTCTCACCCGCTTCTTCACCCCCTTCAAACGGCTGGACGGGGCGCTCGGGTGTTTCGGGTGCATCGAAGTCGCGCAGGCGACCCAGCCAATCGGGCTCCCCTTCGCTTCCATCCCCTTCCACTTGAAAGGGAGATACCGGCTCCACCTCCCCGTTCTCGCTGTTCGTCCGCAAAGATTGCAACCAATCGGGGACCTCATTGTTCACGGCTTCGTCCGGGGTTGGGGCGGGGGATGGTGGGGTGGGTGGAGCGGGCGGATGCGTCATGGGCTTCAAGCGCGCCTGGCAGTGAACGCAGACCTCCAGGTCAGCCGGGTTCAATCTTCCGCACATTGGGCAGCGTATCTCAGCCATAACTAGTTCTCATATGGGCGGTCGGCCCCAAGCAGGATGCGCAACCCGGTGGCCAGGCTGCCCAGGGCGACGCCCAGCAAGATGCCGCGCGCGCCCGCTAACGGCAGGCGATTAGCCGAATCGGCCAGGATTTGCAAGAAAGGCGCATTTAACAGCGGCAGGATACCGCTGCCCAGCGCCAGGAATACCAGGGCAGATGCCACAAAGACCACCGCCAGGGCGTCTCGCCGCCGGCGCAGCAACCGCGCAGCCGCGTAGATCAGGCTGACCGTCAACACCGCCATCAGGCTGGCCTCCACCGGCACCTGGATCGAGTCGACCACCGGTTGGAGCAGCGCTTTTCCGGGATTGAGCAGGTTCTCGGCGATGCCGCCCACCAGCGTCACCCCGAATGCGACCAGCAGAATGATGCTGTATACCTTTTCGTTCTGTCCCCGTCGTATCTTTTGCGAGTGCACCGAGATCAGGTTGGCCACCCCCACCCAGGTCGCCACGGCGGCGATGATCATGGCCCACAGCAGCAAGTGGTCGTGCAGGTTGGTCAGGATGGGCAGGTCGATGAAAGCGCCCAGGAGCACGATTACCCCGGCCGCAATGGCAATGACGGCGGAAAAGATGATTTTCACAGCACACCGGCCAGTTTAAGAGCGGAGCCGGCCAACAACACCGCGACCAGCACCCACCGGGTAATATCTTCAGTGCGCAGGCTGGCGGCGTGCGCCGCCCCCGCCTGCAGATAGGCGCCGCCGGCGAAGACTTCTTCGCCGATGAGCGGCTCCTGGGCGGCTGCGTAAAGCACCGCCTGCGCGCTCAAATTGTCGCTGCCGGCCAGCAAAAAGCCCTTGGTTTGGGCGGCGGCGTCGGCCATCAGGGCTGCTTCGGGACCAAAATTGCCGACCATGATATTGGCCGACACCTGCTCGTCGCTGAACACCGGCATGCTCCCCACTGCGTACGAAAAGGGGGTCAACCCGGTCAGCCGTCCTTGGTGAGGATCGTACTCCTGGGTGGTGTGCGCCTGGCGATAGGTGCTGTGCAGCCTATCCTGGCTCAAGATCGCTAGCGTGCTCTCGCCGGAGGTGACCACGGGCGGCCGGTCGCTGGCGGAGCTGAGTTGGGCCGCCCGCTCCAGCATCGTCAGACCCACCAGGGCGGAGGCGTTCTGCGGATTCAGGATCGAAGCGCTGCCCAGCGAAACGTGCACGCGCGATCCATCCTCGACAGCCAGGTTGATGGCTTTGCGCAGTTGGCCGAAGGCCGCGATGGGGCGCAGGCTGCTGTACGGTTGCCGGCGGGTGGCCACCCAGATTCCGGTAAGCACGATGGCGAACAGCAGCACCACCACCAAACCAACAATGTTTGTCCAGTTCAACGGTAACCTGCCTCCCTTAAAAAGCGGGCAAATTGGGTCAGCTCGGTTGGATCTTCCAATAACTGCGCCAGGGCTTGCAGTGATTCGCCGGCCGCTTTCCGTCCGAACAAGGGCTGGCCAAGGTAGAGCGCTTGAGCGCCCAGGATGGCCAGCGGGCCGGCGATTTCGGAAAGATCGGCTGCGAGGTTGGCCAACCCATTGCGTTGCAAGAAGCGCGCCCAAACCGGCCAGTGCTCCCGGCTCGCGCCAGCGAATGGAGATACGCTTAAATCAGGCATCAATTTCCCAGAATCATGATAGGGTTCGCAGGCATAGCCTGTAGCATTCATTTTATATCGCAGCGTGGGATCGGTCAAGTGGAGTCTGTCATCCAATCCCAAGAAACCGCCGCTCGTTGATGGTTTCACAAATACAGGTATAATCGGGGAGATAGTCGAATTGGGATTAAAACGAAAGGAGAACACCATGACAAAAACTGCTGAAAACCTTCAAACAGCGTTTGCAGGCGAATCGATGGCGAACCGCCGCTACCTGGCCTTCGCCAAGAAAGCCGATGCGGATGGCTTCCC
>JAQTMA010000069.1 GCA_028714615.1 Anaerolineaceae bacterium
GCTACCTGGAAGCCAGGCAGATTGCTGAGGCAGGCAGTATTGATTTTCCAAACACGAAAAGTTCATTACCTGTTCAACACACGGAGGATTTTATGAACCAAACACCCACTATGGCTCTGGAAACGGCCGGGCAAAGGCTGAACATAACTCAACCTGGCATGGATGCGCCACCTACCGACGAGGTGATCTGGCGGCTGCGCCAACCCCTGGACATGAACCGGGTCAAGCGCCGCCAGGCGCCCGGCCTGGGAACCGTACCTTTTCTCGAGGGGTACGATGTAATCGAAACGGCCAACGACCTGTTCCTGTTTCGCTGGTCGTTCGACTTGCTCAGCGAACCCAAGGTGATGCGCTGGGACAAGGTGATCACTTTCTACGATCAGCGCGCCCGCAAGAAAGTCCCGGTCTTAGGAGAGGACGGCAAACCCACAACCGAGGTTGCAGGGATATGCTACCTGACCGGCAAAGTCACCGTCGATCTGGCCGGGAAGACGTACAGCCATGCGGACGTCGGGCGCTGCGTCTTCTCCGGAGACACTCCAGAAGCCCTGGACATGGCTATTGCCGGTGCGGCGACGGACTGCCTGAAGCGCTGTTTCCGCCAGGCCGGAGAACAGTTTGGCAATTCTTTGTACGATAAAGAGATTGCTCGAACGGCCGGGCTAGACGCCGAAGGTCGTGGTAGCTCTTCAGAAAACGCTTCAACCCGAAATGGATCACAGGAACCGCCCTCTACTCCCTCATCCGTACCGAATCACCAATCCACGACCCCACCGGCTGCCCCAGTTCAGCCCGAAGCTATGCAATATCGGGATGGAACGGCGGTCGAGATGAGCAACACGGCGGAAGTGACCGCGTTCAACACGTTCAAAACGGACCATCAAGGCCTGGCTCCGGCCACGCGGGATGTACTCCGCGCCTGGTCGGCCAGGAGCAACGGCAAGAAGTAATCCAATTTACCGAAGGAGGTAAATTCAATGTCTTTCCATACGATTATCATTGTCGGCCACCTCGGACGCGAACCGGAAATGCGCTACTCGCCGGCCGGGCAGGCGGTCACCAACTTCAACCTGGCCGCCAACCGCCAGTTCACCGACTCGAACAGCCAGGTCGTCAAAGAAACCACCTGGTTCAAGGTGAGTGTGTGGGGCAAAACAGCCGAAAACTGCAACCAATTCTTGCACAAAGGCAGCCTGGTGCTGGTGGAAGGCCGCCTGGTGTGCGACCCGGAAACGGGTGGACCCCGGCTCTATTCTCGCAAGGACGGCACGCCCGGCACGGCCTTCGAGGTAAGCGCCAGTACGGTGCGCTTTCTCTCAAGCCAAGAAAACCACGACGAAGAAAGTGAACCGGCCGCTGCCGGCACAGGAGGTGCGGATATCCCATTCTAAACCTGCTACTACTGTTTCAATCAACCCACGGAGAAGGACACGCTGATTTCAGTGTGTCCTTCTTTTTTTTTAACCACAAGGAGGATCACATGGTTGTTGGAATGATCACCATTGGCACCTGCTACGGCGATGCCGATATCCCGGTCGAGCTTCTTGGGAAAGGCCCGCGTCCGGGCACGGCCTGGGTCAAGGCGCTGGGCGGATTGCAGCCTTTCACCAAGATCAGCCACGGCGGCCCTTACCAGGACGATACTCTCGTTGTCCCGCTGCCTTTTGTGCGGGATGTTCACCTGGAAAGGGATCCGGACGAAGAGCTGGGTGAGGAGGTAGCCATAAAGCCCAATATCCCGGCGCCGGATTGGCACATCCCCGCAGGGGACTGGTTCCTGGAGAGCGCCTACCCACAGGGCACCAAACGCCCGGGAGGGCGTTTGGTGTGAAGACCGGACTGCTGGAGAATGAACAGGCTCAGAAAAGGCTCAATCCAATCAGGTCTGAACAATCAATTCGAGACGCGTTCGCAATCGAAGTCTCGGACCTGAAGGTATCCATCCAGGGAAGCCAGTACCAGGTCGATTTTGGTCTGGGAAGCCTCCCCCGGTTCCACAAGGTCAGCAAGAACAAGGAATGCTCGTGCGGCGCACCTTACTGTGAGGCAGTTGAAGTTGTGCGCCAGTACCTGCAGGCCGGTGGACTGCGCGCCCCCGATCCCGAAGGAATGCCGCCTTGTCCGATCTGCGGAGGTGGAACCTACCGCGATCGCACCTGGGACGGTAAATACACCCGCACCCTGGGCTGGCGCTGCGAAAAAGGCGGGCTACGTCACTTCCTGGAAGCAAAGGCTGAAAGGATCAAGAAGCTGCAAAAGGAGAACCCCTGGCTGATCCCACCCGCGCCGGGTTATCCTGGCGTCAGGCGAGATGAGCTGATGACCTATGAAGAGTGCGAAGCGGCTTACCGCCGAAGATATATCGAAACTAATGATGACCCAATGATTTGATCGTTCACCCCAACGGAGGGGGCAGCACCCCTCCGGGGGTGGTCTGTCCCCTTTTTCCAAAGGAGACAGACACATGCATAATCTACAACTATCCCTTTTACACGCTGAAATCCCCCAACCCTATAACCTGCCAAGGCTAAAACTGCTGCCGATCCGAGAACAGCCTGCCTTCCGGGTAGCCAAAGACTCGGACGCCTGCAGCCTGGCCGAACTGCTAGCCGTCATTATCGGCGGCTCGACCCAGATTGAGGCGGCTGAGTGGCTGCTATCCAGGTTCGGTTCGATCCGCAAGATCGCCCAGGCGCACGTGGATGAAATTTCCAGAGTGCCAGGCATCAGCAACCAGACGGCACTGAGGTTGAAGGCAGCCCTTGCGTTGGGGCGTAAGCTGCTCCAGCCGGAGGACGACCGACCGGTGATCCACTCGCCGGGTGACGCCGCCCAAATCCTGATGCCGATGCTTGCGCACCGCGAGCAGGAATACTTGATGGTCATGATGCTCGATACCCGGAACCGCATGCTGGATATATCGGAAATTTACCACGGGAGTTTGAATTCTTCGATGGTGCGGGTTGGTGAAGTGTTCAAGCCGGCCCTGCAGCGCAATGCCGCTTCAGTTCTGGTCGCCCACAACCATCCGTCCTCTGATCCAACACCCAGCCCTGAAGATGTGACCGTCACACGAGCCATCGTCCAGGCGGGCAAGCTCTTGGATGTCAGCGTGGTGGATCACATCGTTTGTGGTCTCTACCGCTGGGTATCTTTGAAGGAAAAGGGGCTTGGGTTCTCATGATCTTATACAACAAGGAAAGGAAATCAACATGGACCAATCGATAGCTTTTCAAAAAGAAAAATATCTGAATGTCGGCTTTGAGGTGTCGAAGCGGCTGGCCCACGCCGGCTACAAAATGGAAATACCAGCCTACATCATCACCTGGGGGCAGATTGCCAGGGAGCTCAGCCACGTGTTGGTCGACCATGGCATCGAGCCAGACGAGGTGACCGATGAAACCCTTATCGACCTGATTGAAGAGGTGAAAGTATCCCTCTACAAAGAGGATACCTTGCGCTGGCGAGAGATTTTCCACGTCCGCCTCACCAACCTGGACAGTGGTTTCATTGATAGCGAGGAACCGGACGAAGGCGTCTTCACTGAACAATTCGAAAACGCCACCCGGTTGGGTGATGAGGAGGGTTACTGGGTCGATGGCGGCGCATCCGCTGATTTCTTTGACGATTGATAGACGTTTCGGTGAGACGCAGGACAGAGAATCTTCCTGCGTCTCATCACGCAACATACGGAGGATCAAAGATGCTTTTACACGAAAAACAGATAGTTTACTGGAGCCTGGCTAACCCTGAGGTTGAAGAAACCTGGGCAGAATCCAGGTTGACCTTAGATGATTTCATTCTGGGTCCTTTCGATGCGGAATGTCTTGGAGAACGGCCGCCCGAGTCAGATTGGAGCGACTGGTTTCCCCCTCCGCAGCGTATGACGGAATGGGAACTGGAAATCCTAACCGATTGGGTCGAGATCGAAGCCGAGAAGCACGATCTGATTCCTGATCCGGATACTTATTCCCTTGAAGACTATTTCTTGATAAGGAGAACAATGAACCCTCAAACCACTCAATTAGAAATCCCTGTGCCGCCTGCGCCGATCCTGGAGCAGGCTATGGGATATGAAAACATCCACAACGCCCGTTACCTGTCTCTATGGTGGGAGCCTGCGGGCGACGAGGCCATGGTGTCCGATGGTTTCGTGACCTTCACCGGTCATTGGGCCGGATACCTGGCGTTTATCCATCACAAATTGATCTACCACCACCTGGCAATATACAACCTGGGGTCTTCCGATGACCCGGCGGAATACCGCCCGGTGATCGATCTACAGGAAAGGAAGGCTTACATCGCAAAAACCTGCGATGCAGAAATCGTCGTGACAGGCCAATGGGAAGTCATACCGAATCTGGCTGGACAAGTTTTGCTTTCCTCCGACGATTTTGAAGACCTGCTGCAGAACTTCATCGAGCAAATGCAGTTCATTCCATCGATGGAGGAAGTCAGACAGCGCATGGAGAAGGACCATCAAGCAGTCGAAAGCCTCCTTCGTTGGTTGGAAGACCAGTCCAGGTAATAAAACGCACCAATACAGGAGGAACACATGAAAACCTATGAAGACAAATACCTGCGTGAAAAGGTCAACCGCATCATTGAAAGGCAAAGAGAAGGGCAGATCGTCATCGCGGCCTATAAGGACGGCAGCGGACTGCCGTCCAGGGAGGATTTCGGTCAAGAGCTCACTCGGGCAGCTTATCCGTACGATTATGCGGTTGGGAAAGCCGGTTTCTTGAAGTACGACTCGGAGCTCAGCGCATACTTGTTCACGCCAAAACCGGGCGAGACACCCTCCCCCGTGTTGGCAGGCTATCGTCCCCTGGTCCTGGCTGAAGCCACGCTCCATGTGCAGGAAAGGAGGATCCAAATCCAGTGCGGCGAGACCATCGTCACCTTCACCGGCGTCCAGACATGGAAAGGGCTTTACGAAGTTTTGCGTGAGTTGAACGAAGAGCTGGCGCGGGTGAATGCCGGGATCGTCGTCTGGAAGATCACATCCGAAGAAGAAGATCAGGCCAAACCTGGCGACTTTCTCTTTCCGGAAGCGGTGCCCAGGCTGCGCAACGGGCAGGCCCTGGCGCACGTCACCGGCTATGCCTATGACAGCGATCGCAACCTGGCCTACGTCGGGCTGGTCGGCTATAAGACCAGCCTGGAATCGCTCAAAGTGACTCTGATGGCCGGTAAATCGCTCCAGATGGTTCAGGATGGGTTAGGTGATGTCATGCTCAATCCCATCGACAAATACGAACAGGCCTGGCAGGCTATGCCGGAGTACACCAGCCATCATGCTTGCTTTGTCTCGAGGCTGGCACTGCCCGGAAAATGGGAACCGGATAACCAGGTGGCTTATACCCTGGTTTACCGGAGAACACCGGACCCGCAGAATGAGCTTATCCGCCTGTTCATCGAACGGCTCAAGGAAGCGTTGGAAATTCCGATCCTGGACGAGTGGGCGGCTGCGCTCTGGAAACAAGCCAGCGATCAAAACTTCGTCCAGAACCTGACGACCGGCGGCGACTGCATCCTGGGAGCCAGGATCGACCTGCAGGCCAACTGGCAAGAACTGTTGGCAAATCTGCTGACGCAGGAGGATATCTCACTGACCGCCTGACGTGAAAAGAAAAATATCGACCCAATCACCCCGGAGGGGCGCAATTTACACCCCTCGCGGGGGTGAAATGCGGCTCCTTCGGGGATTTTTATGTCCCTCAAAGGAGCCAAACATGCGACCCCCTGCAATTGAAAGAATGGGGTATTACCCCACCGATGATCCGGTCGTTGAGATCATCCGAACCTACATGAAACACCCTGTCGAAAGAGGGCGGTTATTTGATCCCTGCGCCGGGGAAGGCAGAGCTGCCGCTACCCTGGGTCAAGCGCTTAACTGCGAAACCTGGGGCGTGGAACTCTCCCCGGAACGGGCCGAGAAAGCTCAACAGGTGATGGATAAGGTCTATCAGGCTCCTTGGCAGGCCTGCGTTCTGACCGATGAGAGCGTTTCCTGGCTATATCTCAACCCACCATACGAGTTTGACCGTTTCGATAACCAAAAACGCCTGGAATGGGAATTTCTGAAATCGACTACCCCCAAGCTGGTGCGCGGCGGGCTGCTGACTTACATCGTCTCGCAGAAGATCCTGGGAATTGTCGAGGTCGCCCGCCTGCTGACCGGGCATTTCGAAGCACTATCAATCTATCGTTTTCCAAACGGATTGTTCGAGAAATTCAACCAGGTGGTGGTTTTCGCCTATAAGCGCAAGGTCTACCAGGTGTCCAATGACAAAGAAGTGCTCTCGCTGCAAGCCCTGGCGACCATCGAGCTGGAACCCCTTCAACCTGCGCAAGAACCGGTCTATGAGCTGCAATCCGCACCTTTGCGAGGTGCAAATGACAAACCGATTATCTTCAAACGCACGGATTGGGAGCCGGAAGAGGTGGTCGAAGCCACGGTTGACGCAGGTGTCCACAAGACATCCGAATGGTTGAAGCTAGTCCATCCAACCCGCGGCCTGGCGCAACTGACCCAGCCGGTCATGCCGCTCAAGAAGGGCCATATCGCCATGATGATGGCCTCAGGCATGATGGGGACTGTGAAGCTGACCGACGAAAACGGACATCCCATGTTGATCAAAGGGCGCGTCGTCAAGGTGATCGAGAAAAGCGAACACCCTGATCCACAAGACAGCGGTACGGTCGTTGAAACCTACAAAGATAAATTCGTAACGACTGTGGCAGTGCTCAAACAAGACGGCATCCAGGTGATCCAGGATGTGAAAGGGCTGTCAGATTTCATGAAAGCCCACGGCGAGAAAATCGCCGCTCACGTCCTGGAAACTTACCAGCCGCTCTACAACCTGGACCCAACCCAGGAGGAAATAGCAATTCTGGATACCCTCGGCCTGGGGCGAAAATCCCTGCCAGGCCAAGATCGACCCGGGTTGTTGCCTGCCCAACGGCACGCTGCGGCGGCCATGGCGCGCTCGATCCGCAAGAATGGTGTGGGCAACCTGCAAGGAGAGATGGGGTTGGGAAAGTCGATCATCGGAGCGGCGGTCATCGAGCTGTTAGATGCTTATCCAGCGTTGGTGATCTGCCCTCCACACCTGGTACCCAAATGGATCCGGGAGATCGAAGAAACGATCCCCGGCGCACACGCTCGTGAGCTGCGGCGAATTGGAAGGAACACGGATGAGGCGTTTGACGCAAATGATGTAAGAACCTTTTTAAATCAATATACCGAAGCCCGCGATTCTGCCGGTCAAAATGGCAGTTCACTGCCCAAATGGGTGGCGGTTGTTGCCCACACTTCAGCTAAGTTCGGAGCGGGCTGGCAGCCGGCCGTTATTTGGCGTAAAGCCAGGCACCCCATGACTGGTAAGGTAGGTAACGCTTGCGCCTGCCCGAATTGCGGGCAGATCGTCAACGCCGAAAAGGACGGTATCGTCGTTCCGGTGATCGATCCGAGTGAGTTGGCCGAGAAACGCCAATTCTGTCACGGACAGGTACCCGGCTGGCAGTTGGGTGGTGATAGAAGAATCAAACGGGATGTCAATAACGACCCGATCTGGGGAACTCGACGATGTGGAACTCCGCTGTTCGAGTTCACTGGCGCTCGCCGCCACAGCATCGCCGAATATATCGCCAAACATGCAGCTGGTGTGTTCAAGTTGCTCATCGGAGACGAGGTCCACCAGTTCAGGTCCAAGTCCTCCGACCGGGGTGTGGCCTTTCACCAACTCGTCACCGCTGCCAGGTGGACGCTGACCCTGACGGGAACGTTCTTCGGTGGAAAAAGCACGTCGATCTTCTGGTTGTTGCACCGCCTGAACCACGGCGTCCGGCGCGATTTTGCCTTTCACGACGAGAAGCGCTGGGCCAGGCTGTACGGAGTGCTGGAAACCACCCGCCGCAGAAGGAGGAACGAAGACGCCGATGAAGACGGTGTGTTCACCGGCAACCGGCGGTACCGCAACCAGGCCAAAGAGCAGCCGGGCATCAGCCCGGCCATCGTCAGCCGGCTGCTGGATACGACCATCTTCCTCAGCCTGAAAGACTTGAACCTGGCGCTGCCGGCGTACAAGGAGGAAGTCGTCACAATTGAAATGCTGGACGATCAGGGCCAGCAGTACCAAAGCATGGACAGCAGCCTCAAGCAGCTGGCCATTCAATCAAGCCGTTACCTCTCCACCTGGCTGCAGTGGAGCCTGGCAAGGCCCAACTCAGCCTTCCGGGATGAGGTCGTGATGGTGGATGAAGTCGAAGGGGATGATGGCAGCTTTGTAAGGAAAGTTCCGTTGCTGGAGTTGCCTGCCATCAACCCGAATGGGCACAAATGGCTGCCGAAAGAGGACTGGCTGGCCAGTTTCTGCAAGACCGAAAAGCAGCAGGGACGCAAGGTGCTGGTCTATGTCCGCCAGACGGGTACCCGCGACATTCAGGACCGCGTCCAGATGCCGCTGCAATCCGCTGGCTTAAGGGTGGCGATCCTGGGTGGGAACATCGACCCGCGTAAGCGGGAAGATTGGATCCTCAAACGGGTCAACAGTATCGACGCCTTGATCTGCAACCCTCGGCTTGTGGAAACCGGGTTGGATCTGGTTCTCTTCTCTACGGTGGTCTACTTCGAGATTGAGTATTCGTTGTACACGTTATGGCAAAGTCTCAGACGTGTTTGGCGTCTGGGCCAATCCCAACCGGTCAAAGCGGTCTTCTCTATCTACTCATCGACGATGGAAGCGAAAGCTCTCTCACTGATAGGCCGCAAGATGAAGGCTGCGCAGCTCCTGTTTGGTGATGAGGTGGGTGGCGCCATTGTACCCGATGGTGACGGCGACTTTTTGACCCAACTCGCCAGAGATGTGCTTAACGGCACAAAGTTGGCTGATCTACAGACCTTGTTTGCCGACGAGATGCAGGTCTCCAACTCGCCGCTGGGCAGCCCGACCGAACTCAGCCCGCTCATGGTGCCGGTGCTACCAGCATCGCAGACGTGGGAAGAGTGGCTGCGGAAGCATTCGATAGGAGGCATAAAACCTGCGAGTGGAAGAAATGGAAAGCATGGGCTCCGGGCTTCTCCTGGTCAATTATCTATGTGGGGAGAGGAGTAAAAAATGTAGAGACTCTTTGTGACTGAATAAATATAGGCTTCCTGAAGATTTAACGTGTCTTCAGGAAGCCAATACTAAAAGTCTGGCAGTCCTTCTTGTATCCCTCACAGCATCGCTTGTTCAGTAGAGGAAGCATCAGCGTCACTGCTTGTTGATTTGTCCTTCATCTCTGCTTTAAGGGCTTTTTTCTCAGCCTTCTTTTCTTGCTGAGCCTGAATTATCTCTTTTAAACTTTGAATAACATCTGGTTGACTTTTGTGGAACCGTTTGAGATAAATTGATTCGATAAACTGAGGCAGTGGAGTCTTCCAAGGCTCTTGTTTTTCATTTGAAATTTTCCCGAATTTATGTGGATTAAGCCCCAATTCTCTTGCCATTTGGATCTGCGCATCGGAAAGATGGTACCGCCTTCGCACTTCGATCCAAATCTGAACTCTCTCGGGAACAACGATTTTCTTTCCCATACAATCTACATTATCACCTACGGCGTCAAAGTTTCGGTTGGCATCGGTATCGAAGGTACAGTTACAATTGGCGGTTGATACATGCCATAGCCATCCCAAGGCTTGTAATACGGGTCAGACTCCTTATCGGAGGTTCGAAATAGATTTTCATCTGAAAATTGGATACCTTCCACTTCAGTTGTTTTTTGGATATCGTAAGTATTGGCAGAAATCTCAGGCAAGGAAACTAACAT
The DNA here is from genome assembly GCA_028714615.1 of Anaerolineaceae bacterium. The sequence continues at coordinate 9,817 of JAQTMA010000069.1, forward strand.
TCTTATCGAATTCCAATAGAATCTCGGATGGATTGTTCCGGGTGCGCCTTCTTGATCTACAGTTACATAATTTGGCTCTCCATATTTTTCAATAATCTCTCCCAAGGAAATTGAATCATTTAGGCGAAACCAAACTGCATTGACAATGTTTGTCTGTGTATCTACCTGCACATTGAGCCTGCCCATACCACAGTTATAAAGGAACCAGGAGACGTTTGGTTCTGTGAGACAAACAGAACTCGCAATACCGTTTTTCTCTAAAGCAGGCATTACTTGATCAAAATGGGTCTCTCCAGCTCGAATTCCAAAGACACATGGCGCGGAACATGGTACGCCAGATATGATGCCCCCGTCGCCAATATTTATTGCGTATATGACGCTGTAATAAAACCTTATTAAAGAGGCTGGATCCTTCTGATAGGCGAACCAGAGCAAAGCCATTGCAATAACCAGGACTGACACTCCTCCTCCTAGTATAAGCCGACCCCATTTCACCGATTTGCCTTGCGTAAAAGAATTGGTCATAAGAGGCTCCTTCCATTTCTGATGCTTCAGAACACAGAGGGGAGTGAACCGCCCAACTATTAATGATACAGAATCTTGAAACGCTGCAATGACGCTGTTTTACTGACCTGTCATGGATGAAAATACTGCAAATAAGTCGTGAAATTAGCTTTGACACAGACTTTGATTCTCTTCACCGAATTTATTATAGCCCGCGTTAGACCAACAATACACGCTCCGGTTCTGACATTCATGGTGTCAGAACCGGAGCAATTCAAGGTAAATTTATAATACGCCCCTTGTACTTATTGTCTCTAAAAACAAAAAGGTCTATACAACCTTAATATTGCACCTTATCTTTAGAGTACCTCTTCTTTTTATCCCTTTTAAAGGGAATTTCCTTTCAATTCTCTAGCTCTTGAATTTTAATAATTTGGGTACGCACTTTTTTCCGCAGAATCCAGAAAACTAAGGCGCCTATGATCGCCCCGCCTGTTACAGCGATTATGACCCATTCCAAAAATTGATTCAAAATGATGGCTTGGAACATGTGCCAATAGTAATACCAGAAGGAATCATTTTTATCTCCAAATATATTGAATTGCTCCATGTGGTTTAATTTTCCGAGAGAGAGCAGGATCGCATAATAAGCATAATAACTGAAGATAGCGCATGACCATGTCAGTATGCCAGCGAGTATGGGGTAACGAATCGTTTCCGAACGCATAGTCTCATAAATTGCTACGGGTATGATCGGAACCAACCAGATGCCATAATTCATGGCAATAATGATAGGAACGACCAGGGCGGATTCTCCCAGGCTGCCCCATGAAATATGCGCTAACCAGTCCAGGTAGAACCAGTCGATGATGCCGAAAATGAGACCAATGACGGCATAAAGAAGGAAGCGTCGCCCAGTTTTTTTCATAGATAATACCCATTTCTGTTCAATTTCATCAACCTTTTTGCAAGTATATAACAAAGTCTGAAACACATCACAATCATGGAAGTGTTATGCAAACTGGGAGACATCGGTTTGGATGTCTCCCAGTAGTTGTGGAAATGCTGTGTGCTACGTTATTACGGGGTAAACAATCCCTCCAAATCGCCGTTTAAGGCAGATGGCAACAGATAGGCTTCACACCCGTCCGGTTTGAGCAAAACGAACGTCGATTCGGCAGAATTCGGGTTCTGGAGGCTTACTCCCAACCAACCGCCGCGGCTCCATTCAATTCCAACAGCGCCCACATTATCCAGCAACAGGTGCATGTCGCTGCCGTCGGGATGCACGAGATACAGGCTGCTGTTATCCCGGCCGCGATAGGCAATCCATTTCCCATCCGGTGAGAGCTTGGGATTAAGGAACTTGAGGGTGCCGTTCTCTATCGTAAACCGCTCTTGAGCCGACTCACTGGCGATGTCATATGAATACACCTTCCAGGCAGCGCCTCCCGTAAAGGGTGCAGCAAAGTAAAGTTGCCCGCCATCCGGCGACCAGCCAACGATCGTTTCATAACTCAAATTGGACACCTGGCGCACCATCGTGCCATCGATTTTAGCGATAAATGCGCTGTTGACGGCGCCATTCCCCAGGCCAATATAGGCGATTTGCGTTCCATCCGGCGACCATTGAATATTGAACCCGGAAGCATTTTGAATTACCTGCTCGGTTATGGTATTCACATCCACCAGGTGGATTCCATTATCCAAAGCGGAATAAGCCACTTTGCTGCCGTCCGGCGAAAGTGCGCCCCAATTTCCATTTGTTACCACGGCTTGCTTTTGACTGCCGTCCAGGGTATAGAGCACCAAGCCCCACTTACCCGTATCGAGTTTTTCATAAACCAAGGCTTTCCCATTGGATAAAGCGGATGGAACCGGCTTGAGCTGTTTGAGAGCATCAGAGGTCAGGCATAAACCTGCCTGAGGCGTTGGATTGGCAGGCAGATCAGTCCGGGGTGTAGAAGGGGACCACTGTCCTTGCCAGGTCAGAGTTTCTCCGGCGACGGTCAGGTTGGAGAGGGTAACCGTCAGCAAACCGGTTGGAAAACGGATAAAGCTAAGGCTGGTATCAAAGCCGCCAGCATTCATGCCGCGGCCCCAACCGTGACCGGTGGGCGTAAATCCGTCGATTTGGATGTTGGCGCTGATTACTTTTGGATCTCCTTGAAAGCTGAAGTTGTAACCGTTTCGAGAATCCGCCCTGATTGTGGTCAGCTTAAGCGTGTGCCCGGCGAGCTGGATATCCTGGTTGGGAGTCCATTCCTGGCCCGGCCGAGGGTTGGAACCGGCATCGAAGGTGAACTGCACAGTGGCGTTTGGATCCGCTTGCTGGATGGCAGAGCCAGCGTATTGGATGGTCAAAGGATAGGCCAAGCCGGCTGCCTTGAACTGCATAAACCAGTAAGGTCCGTTCGGGTCAAGCCCGAGCGCATTCGGGCCAACATCCTGAGGATAGGTAAAATCCACTTTCTTTCCGCTTGCGTCTCTGATTTCCGCCTTACCGTTTGTCACCTGATCTCGAGGCAGACCCTGAAACGGGAACTGCCCGACCAGAATGTATCCATCGCCAGTTTCGATCTCTTTTATGATTGTTATTCGGTTATTCGCCAGTGAAGTGGGAGTAGCGCCAACCACTTCAGGCAGGGCCGTGGTTTCTGGAGTCGAGCTGGCCTGGGGCGAAGGTGAAATATCGATCACCGGCATCACCGTCAGGTCGGGTGGGGCAGGCACAAAGCGCAAAGGCAGCTCCCAATTTTCCGGAGTTTTGCCAGGCAAGGTGTTGAAGATACATGGCATGATGAAGGTGGCCGCGTTGATTCCGGCTGGAACATATCCGAAATCATTGCCGATGCGATTGAGCCGGGTTCCATCCGGCAGGCGCAGGTACTCTGGCGTTGTGCACCCCACCACGTCTTCCCGGTTTGGGTAGGCAGAACCGGGCACGCCGAAGATGCGATATTCAATATGAGTCTTCTCTCCGGTCAGCAACGCCGAAGTCACCGTGATGGAAATCCCGTCGCGAGTGACGCTCACCGGTTCGGCCAGAACCCGGAATGGAGCGCTTTGATCGACGATGCCAACTCCGGGAATGTAACCGAACAGACCGCGCATCGCCGCTAATACACGCTGCGGGCCAACCACCAGGACACTGATAATGAGCAAAGCAAGAACGCAAGCAGCTATCCAGGCTGGCCTAAATAAAATTGGGCGGTTGAGCTTGGGTTGGGCTGCTGCCTGCTGCATAATCCGTCCGTGCAGGCTCTTGATAAATTCTTCGCGTGCCAGCGGTGCTTCAACAGCTGCACGAATTTCTTCTTCGAACTGTGAGTTAGGAGTCATATCAGACATGAGAATCCTCCAACTGGGCTTTCAACCGGGCCAGCAACCGGTAGATAGATTTCTTGACTGTATCTTCTTTCTGACCGAGTAAATGCCCGATTTCAGCGAAGCTCAATTCGGCCACAAAGCGTAATCGAATCAACTCTTGCTCTTCTTCGGGCAGAGCCCAGATGAGTTTTGATAAAGCGGCTATCCGTTCAGTTTTAATCACTTGCTGCAACATATTGCCATCAGCAGGGATGAACTCTGCATCTTCAAGCGGGGTTTCCTTACGCCGATTGCGGAAATAATCCATTGCCTTGTTGCGAGCGATTGAGAACAGCCAGCTTGCAAAATACCCATCATGTCGATACTTTGGGAATCGCTCAAGAGCTGCCAGGAAGGTTTGTGCTGTGGCATCCTCAGCTTCGGATAGGTTACCGATTCGGCTGAAAAGGTACCGGAAGACCGGCTGCGCATACAGCAGATATAATTCGCCGAATTTGTTTGGATCTTTCCTGGCTGCTTCTATGAGTTGTGCTATTTGATTTTCCTCTGGTCGAGGCTTCTGCTTTATTGTTATCGTTCTTTCAACCATGAAGTTTCCTTTAACCCGGGAACAATGATTTGAGCTCTATATGTAAATCGGGCAATCAATCAAAAAGGGACAGAATAATTCCAAAAGGGATTATGAAAGTAATTTAATTAGGACTTACGCAAGGGTCATCACCACGGAAGGTGATTTAAGCTGAGAGGGAAGATAGTCAGATAAGAGATCATGTTTGACCTGGTAAACCGTACGAAATGATTCACAAGCAACCTGTTTAAGACGCACCCAAACCAGGATAGCGGCAGCGATATGATTGCGAACAATGCGAGATTGGCGACACTGACACCCTTCCAATCCCGTCAATTGCTTGGTCTCTCGGTGAAACTGCTCAATTTTCCAGCGCAAGCCACACACCTGTTGTAGGCCTGCACCTTATCTTGATCCAAGTCGTTAGTTACGACAAAGTCCGTGCGCTGGGTAGACAGTACAACCCGGAATAGGTTCACCTTATGATCGGCAGGAAACCCTTTGATCTTGATGCGTTTGCCCTGCTGTTGTTCCTGCTCCGACCAAGTCAACTTATCAACCCGTTGGAAAGGTTGCTCGCCGCCCGAATCATCTACCTGGCGGTTGTCTTTTAGTGGACAGTAATAAATTTTGTGCAACTGCTCGATGTACAAAATCAACTCCTTAGTGGCATACCAACTGTCAATCAACACCACCCGGAACAACAACCTTTTGCTGTACACGGCATGTTCCAGCATATCATGAACATGATCCAACTTGCTCTTGCCATCCCCCTCTGGATCATATATCCGGTAATCCATGATCCAGAACTGCTCGACTTCGGGGTTGACATACACACATGTCACCACCCCAATGCCTTTAATCACACCATGTGCATTCCCACTGTATTGCTTCCGTACCAGTTCAATACGTTTGGAGAACCTCTTATCCAATACCGTATCATCAAACACAATATACCCATCTGGACTCGGAATAACACTTCCTTTTACATTTTCCCAGACAAGCCGAGGAGTCAATCGATCTCCCGCCGGGTAGCGGTTGATCGCATCATGGCTAAACTGATCGGTATGATCCGCTAAGTGAGTCAACGTATAGTTGATCTGGCTACTCAAAAGGTATTGGCAATAATCCAATCGGGTAACTTTCGTTTTACTTTCCATTGCTCGCTACTAGACCGTCAACTCTAATTTTTGACCTTGCCTGGTGGTTGCAACCTCGGCAAGGGCAGAAGGCCGATAATGGTGGGCATAAGAAGGAAGGACACTGTCGGAAATTTAGATCCACTTCATCAACTACACCTTGGTTTGGTTCCGCTATCCTTGTTGCTGATGCAAATAACAGGAGCAAGTACGAACTGCCAGGTTAAAGAATGAGGCTTGGCCCTTTTTACGGAAATATTTCTTCAGCCGAATGTAAGCGTTTCTTCCAAATAAAGTATGTGCAGCCTAATATTAGAAGTAACCCACCTACCATCCAAAAATACTCTGCGGGCATTATCGGCATTAGTCTGATCCCTAGTGTTAGCATTCCTGCAACTACTCCCAGGAAGTAGCCCATCAGAAGTTTGATCCGGTCATTCCCATCAAAAATCGATCTCCAGGTTTTTCCTAAGAGCAATAGAATGCCAGCTCCCAAGCCTAACATTTCCAATACAAACCATGCCCCAGCCCATCCGCTTAATGTGAGGTAATGATTCAATTGATACGCCTCCATATAAACAGGGAAATCTAAAAATGTCATCAGCAGAGTAGTCCCTTGTACTGCCAGGTAAATGGGAAGCGCCCGAATGAAAGCTTTACGCTCTTTATGCAAGTGTTCTTCTATCATGGCTTATCCTCCAATGGGGTATCCGAACAGACCTTTTCAATTCGCTCAGAGATCGCCCTAGTCTCAAAAACTCGAAGGTTCCGTTCAATGAACCGCCTGAGTAGCGAAAACCCTTTCTGTGTGAGATGGTAATAGCGGCGATCGGGTCCTTGAGTAGAAGGTTGAGTTTCACTTGAGACAATTCCAACTTCTTGGAATCGGTATAAGGCACGGTACAAACTGTTTTCATCCGCTGTAATGGTCCCCTGACTGATTTCTTCAATCAATGGTCTCATCTCAAATGGGTAGCTAGGGCGTTCATAAAGCAGTAGCAGAATCCAAAAACTAAGTAAGCCTTTCTTGTAACTTTCTTCCCACTTTAAAAGTAAGGAATCACCTTCCATTGTTACTCCTGTTGAGTATTATTCCATAAGTATAATAGCTCGTTTTCACATAAGAGTCAATCACTCTGGTTAGACTGTTTGCTCTTTGAAGTGAAACCTATTGCCGATTATTGGTCATTATGAACACTGTTACTGTATTGAATTGAATACATGTAGAAACTAAGCCTAAGTTGTCGAGGGATAAACCACCCGGCTAGGTTACTTCGATAAGATGAACTTATGTAGATAGTAGTTTTTACTTGCGTGTAATTATTTTCACAGGCTGAAGTGTGGTCAGCCGGTGAAATCAGATAACCCAGACGTTAACGTCCGGGTGGGCAGGATGAATGCAACGGAATTAGAAAGGGGACGACGTTTCGAACTTAATATGGCTGAAATTGAACTCTGTATTCACTTTCCCTTCACTATGTTAACTCTTTTGCGTAAGTCCTATTAATCACAATCAAACCGATTTCTGTTGAACATGTTCCGGTTTCAGTTGTCTATCTGAAACCGGAGTTTTTTTATCCCTTAAAGCGCATAGAAGACATATCGCCAATTAAGAGTATGAGGTGCAACCATGGCACTAACGCCTGTTAGCCACAACCCTACCCAAAACCCTGACCCACAAAAAGATGGGGTTTCTGGAAATGATATAACCCATCCCCAGGAGCAGCAAACCCTGCAGGACGGTCTTCCGAAGAGCCTGATCGAATGGCTGGCGCGTATCAACCAGCGTTACCTGGCGCTCAACCAAGAGAAGACCAACGACACCGGCTAATCAATCAAGCGCTGCTCCAGACTGGAGGTGGCTATGAAATATCTCGATTAATTCTTCTCAGTGACCACACAATTCAAAATCCAAAAAAAAGGAAAAACAGAATGAACAAATATAGCAAGAAGGAAGACTCCTCACCGCTCCCTGGGGCAGCGTACATCCGTTCCTCGTCCGAGATGCAAAGCGACTCGTTCAGCCTGGATGCGCAGCTGCGCCAGATCAAGGAGCAAGCCGAACGAGACGGCGTCGAAATCGTCAAGGTGTTCTCCGATCCAGCCCAATCGGCTTACCGCAAGAAATTCCGTCCGGGGATCAACGCCATGCGCGAAGCGGCCCGCCAGGGTGATTTCAAGATTTTGTATGTTCACAAGGTGGACCGCCTGGCACGCCGGCTGGAATGGTCTTTAGAGATCGTCCACGAGCTGTAATCTTTGGACATCAACTTCAAGGCCGTCCAGCAGCCTTTCGACTTGACCACACCGGAAGGTAAGCTGCTTTTCCATATGATCAGCTCTCTTGGGGAATTTTTTTTCGATAACCTCTCCAAGGAGACAAATAAGGGTAAATTGGAGAGATCGTTGCAAGGTTTTCATAACGGCGCTGTTCCTTGGGGTTACATTAGCCAGCTTCAAGGAAATCGCAAAGTGGGTGTGCCCAATCCTGACAAGGCTCCAGTGGTGGTTGAGATGTATGAGCGCTATGCCACCGGAGCCTACTCCGATCTCGAGATCTCGGAATGGCTAAACG
>JAQTMA010000070.1:0-7739 GCA_028714615.1 Anaerolineaceae bacterium
TTGCCAATGAAAACACCCGTATCCACATAGACGCCCCGCCCAAGAATGCATTTCTCGCCGATGCTGACGCCTTCGCGCACCTGGCATTGGTGCCAGATACTGGTACCATCCCCAATCCTGGCTTTTTCTGACACTTCTGCAGTTACGTGGATGCGGACTGTCATCATGACCTCCCTCAGAATCAGAGCGCCAATGTTCCGGTTGGAGCATCCTCCCTGGATTCTATTCCCGGCAACAAGCCCACTTCGGAAATTGCGTATTGGTGTTTGCCTGAGGGCAAGAGCGGTATTTCATCAGGGTATTCGAAATCCACAACCACCGCTTCACCAAAAGCTGCTTGCATGGTATGGGTAATTTCCCCCAACACGGCTTTTGGCACATCACCCACTCGAACCAACCGCACACAAATCTGATCCAGAGACTTTTGAACGACCTGGAACTGCCGGATCGCCGGATATGTAAAGCAGCGAAATGCGGCTCCTGTAAAACCGGTCCAAACAGATCGCCCATCCCGAGTCCTGAAGGCATCCGCCCGGCGACCATCCAGTGAGCTCAGGCGCGGCGAGGCGCGCCCGCATGGGCACACCTCGCCGGTTTGCCAGGCGCCACCATCGCCGATACTGTAACGGATAAACGGCATACCCAGATTGTTCAGGTTAGTGATGATTAGGTCGCCCACTTCGCCCGGACTGGCAGGACGGCCTTCGTTGAGGATTTCGACATAACTATTTTCTACACTGATATGCAACCCGGCATGCGCCTTACACTCGCAGGCCATCCCGCCTAGTTCGTTCGTGCCATAATGATTGAAGACCCGGCATTGAAAGGTCTCCTCAAGGTATTCCCGAACCGCTGGAAGGAGCAATTCCGCTCCGGCGAAAACGCCGTCGAACGTGATTCCCTGATACCGGCTATTTCGCACAAACTGGGCAAACCGGTGCAAACTGGAAGTGTACCCAAACAGAATCCGCGGCTTTTGACGCCTGATCTGTTCTGCAAAGCCCTGCATGACTTGCTCGGTCATTAGAAAGGCATTGATCTGGAGGCGGTTCCAAACCCAATCAATCAGTTGTGTGCGAACCCGCCGCCCAAGGCCTGGCGTAAAAGGCGCACCCCAGATTACTGCCTGTGGCTCACCCAGCTTCCAACCTGCCCAGCCCATGTGGCGTTGGATATCCGCCGTCACCGCATCGCGAAAGTCGGCATCTTGCATGAAAACCAATGGCTGGCCGGTGGACCCTGAGGTTGAGAGCTTACTTAAGCTTATGCGGCGCTCGGGCTCAGTCGTCAGCAGCTCGTTCCAGTGTTCCCGGACCATCGCTTTGGTCAATATGGGGAGCTGGCTCAGGTTAGTTAGGTCCTGACGCAGATCGTCCGGATGAAGGCCGGTGGCCTCGAATAAACTCCGGTAATACGGAACATAGCGATAGGCATAGTCAGCCAAACGCAGCAGTTTGGCGCGTTGCAAAGCGATTAAATCATCGCGATTCAGCCATTGAGTCCGGTTTAACTCATCTAGGCGTGATAGAATCTGCCTTCCGGTGGCTCTCTCGTGCAGTCTCAACGCGAAGCGGGTCAAGGAGTTGTTCATAGCGCCCATCTGCAGTTGTATCTCGAGAATGGCTTTATTTCAGGTCTCGATCAATAAGTCAAAAGTTTGATGGAACCAGGGCAATTCTTTGCTTTGGGGTAAAACTTGAGCGCGCATATTGTGCTTCTGTACCAGCTCCAATAGCTCCTGGGCAGAATGAAGAATAATGGGGGGGCCTTCCGGGCGGACAAATCGGTGTGTCCATTGCCCTGTCAGCCGGAGCCAAAACTCTTGCAAGTTGGTGAGCGCTTTCCGGATGACGCCACCAATCCCCTCATGCTGCCACACGTCTCGAATCCGCTTTGTAAAGCGCGCGTCTCTTGCTCGCGGAATTTCCCCGAACAGGATCTTTCCCCCGGGGCTGGCAAGCCGTTGAACCTGCCCAAGAATTCTGTCAATCTGAGCCAGGCTCAGGTACTGGGCGACTGCGTACATGAATATTTTGGTGAACGATCCGTCTTTAAACGGGATTGCAGCAGAATCACAGGCCACAATTCTTGCATTCGCACAAGTTGAAGTTGTAGCCCGAGCCTTACACACCATAACCCGAGAAAAATCCGTCGCAATCAATTGGTGTACAAAAGGAGCCAAACTGACGTCAATGATCCCTGTGCCACAGCCGATATCCAGGATGACGTCCTCGGGATTCAACTCAAGCTTCTCCATTATTTCAATGCTGTATAAGTGATATGTTTCAGGGGAAACCGTCGGGCGGTCAGTCGCCGCGATGAGGTCCTTGCTTGTCCCCAAATGGTCCCAAAACTCCTTCCAGTTATTGGTTTGCATTTTCCTCTCGTTGGATGGGTGGATCGTTCAGATCAGGGTTTGGGCAGTTTTGCAAATAGCGCACCCGGTACCAGAAGGCAAACCGGATGAAATCAACATAACCAGTAGTCAGGCTACCTAGTTTCCTTTGCCAGACCGCCAATGAAGGACTGTTACGTCTCTCAATGTAGGTAACTGCTCGACGATACCCCAGATCACGGAACATCTTGAAGCGCGCAATCGTCAGACTGGTTTGGATGCCTTTCCCTCTATAGGAGGGAACAGTGTATACATCTGCGCAGAGCACATCACCAGGTTCAAGATGGAGGTGGACCCTTTCAAGGCGAGAATCCACCTCGGTACAACCCCAGGCATATGCTACCGGGCGCCCCTGGTGCAGTGCGATCAGACCTAGATGCCCGCGAGCGAAACGGCGGGCGCATAATATGGCTTCCGAGGGACGATCCATCTCACGAACCAGGTCCACGTCTTCCTGCCGAAAAGGACGAATTTCGAGGGCGAGCTTTGGCGGTATCTCCGGCAACGGGAGGGTGAGAGACCGCTCGAGAATGACAAACCTCAGATGGCGGTAAGGCATCCTGCCTAATTCCTGTCCGATGTTGGGCAGAGCGCGCACCATTCCGTCTCGCCGGATCAAGAATTTCCAATCTTCGATCAGCTCTGCCAATCGATTAATTCTTTGCATGTCTTCCTCTGGGTCTGCTGATCTTAAATGGCAACCCGCCGGTAGAACTGATATCCCCATGTACTGAGCTTGAGCAACCAGGGTTCGGGGACATAGGTGTTTCGCCCATAACAAACCAGCCGGCCTCCAAATTTCGATTTGAAATCTCGAACGCCATATTCTTCATCTGGATTTCCTGCTCCGCCGAAATCGTACGTCCGGTATCCATTCTCGGCGGCCCATTTCATGATATGCCAGGTGAGCATTTCTGTAGGAGTGTAACTGGAGAAAACCCGATCGACCCCACCATACCAGCCGTAGATTACCCCTTTGTATATTAATTCAACCGATGAAGCTATGCACTGGTCACCAATACGTGCGATCCAGAATTTGACCATATTCCGGGGATGAAGCACTTCGAAAGCAGCCTCAAACAGGGTAATATCTGCAAATGGAACATGGGCTGCTGAATAGGATTTCTGGGTCAACTCATACCACTCTCCAATCCGGCTGCTCTCATTCACCTGATCGACGACAACCTGGCCTTTGTTTTGTCCGCGCCGGATATGCTTGCGTGTCCGTGGACCGATCCGATTGAACAACTCTTCGATCGAACAATCCAGGTCAACCAAATAATTCACATGGTCTTGATACTCAAATCCACACCGGGCAAAAACGGATTGATACACACTCTGGTCAGACAGGTGGCGCAGCTCTGTAAACAATCCTCCCCGGCCAGCCTTCTGCGTGTAATCGTTCAACAGGGCAGCCAATGCTTCTTTCCCAAGCGCGTCTGGTGTACTTAAAATACTGCCGTAAGCAATCGACCGGGTTGTCAGGCGGCGTAACAGACCATCTCGCAAAGTGACCTGGACGGGAAGTAACAGCGCCAGCACCTGCCCACTATCCCGAACAGCAGCTCGCAGCTCAGGCCGGTATCCCTTGGCGTGTGAGTAAACCTGGAACATCTCAGGGGTGTGAAATATGTTCCCGTGGGGATTTCGGTCTACAAATTCTCGCCAGACGGTAATGTCGAGAGTGTTTGTGATGGTTGTTGGTTCGTGGGAAGGATTATTCCGCAGCATGCCTGGAATCGATTTTGGGTTGAAGAGGGTCTTTCTCAGTCCTGATCTTGCTCCGTCTGACTCGCTCTACCAATTCCACGTATTCGGACCCTACCTTCGTCCAGTTATAGAGTTGGTTGAAATTTTGACTTCCCCGGGACAACTGCGCTAGTCTGGCGGGGTGATCATACAGATATCGAATTCTTAGCGCCAGGTCATCTGCATTGCCTGGCTCAAAGAACTCGGTATTCGTGCCGCTGAAATACGCTTGAATTGCGGTGGTTCTTGAGGCAACCGCAGGCAGGCCTAGAGCCGCGTATTCCATCAACTTGGTGGGCAGCAAACCGTCGGTGAAAACATCGTTCTTATAGGGAACAACCCCCAGGTTGTAAGAGCGAATGATGCCAGGCAGTTCTTCCACCAGGTGCAGCTTCTCAATCGTAACGTACTGTTTCAAGCCACGCTTGTCAACCATCCGGACAATCTCGGGTAAGAATTCCCCATTCCCGATCAGGGTCAGGTGGATGTTTGGAATCTCATCGCGAAGCTTGTCGATGGCCTCCACCGCAAGATCCAACCCGTAGCGTTCGTGGATGCTTCCATGATAGATGAGCCGGAAATGATCGGAGTGAGGAGGGCGGATATCATCGTCGCAGGTGTGGAAAATTGCGTCATCTGCCACGTTCATGATTACACTGCACTTCTGCTCAGGAACGCCCCGCCGGATGAGCGCCTGCCGCCAATGCTCGCTAACGGTGATAACGTGATCCGCGAACTTACAGGACAGGCGTTCCTGCCAGTTGATCAGGGTAGCCATGAGAGGCAACCTTGTCTTGAACCGGCCAGCGAAGAATTCGGGCATCAAGTCGTGTAGATCGAGGATGACGGGAACCCCAAGCAGTTTGGGAATGACGGCAGAAAACGCCAGAAAATCAGGTAGGTTGTGCACCTGGATAACATTATAAGGATTTTTTAGATGAAGCCGGGTAACCCGGATAGCCGCCGTACTAAAGAAACGAAAATAATTGAAGAATCTCCCCCTCAAACCAGCACTCTTCACCCCGAGGATCGGGAAGCGGTATTTCTGACGGTAGATGCCCACCCCTTTGAATCTGTCTTCCGGCAATTCACCAGGTAACCGCAAGCAGATCACATCCACTTCGTACCCATGTTTTAATAGAAGCTCAGCCTCGCGCTGGACCCTCGTTTCTCCCAGAGGATATGTGGCGTAGACAATCATGCAGCAGCGCTGTAGCTGTTTTTTTTCTTCCAGGATTATTCCGTCAAGCTCCATGAATCGGTTTCCCCGAGATCAAACCAGCCAGTTGCTTTATTTGTGTCTGGCGTATGTATCGCACGACCGAAGTATCTGCCAGGATTTCCTGTTTTCGCAGCCAGGCTATGAAATAAGCGCCAATCATGGCAGCTCCTCCCAGCAGATATGGCCTGTCTCTCATTCGCCGGATTCCACGAGCTACCATGAAGAGGGGGTGGTAACCCATGCGGTAAGCGCCATAGCCCTGTTCAATGCAGCTTTTAAGGTATCCCGTAGCCGCTCCGGTGAAGCGATAATGATAGATCTTCAGCTCGAGGAAGCTCTGCACCTTCCATCCCTTCGAGAGAGCGTACCATTCGTCGATACCGTCCCATCCCATTGAGGCGACTAACCCTCCGATCGCCTCATAACACGTCCGCCGGTATACTTTTGTGCATCCGCGGACATGATCTTGCGTTGTGTACAACTGCCAGGTCTTCCCATCCGGCTTCTCGTACAATCCACCACCGGCAATACCTAGCTGGGGATCGGAGGAGAATTGGTTGAAGAGCAACTCAAAGTAATCCGTCCCAAAAGATACGTCACCATCCAACTTGACGATAAAATCGAATGGTTCGGTGAGCATTTGATACCCCGCCCAGAAGGCTTCGATAACGCCCTTGCCGCGCTTGCGAGCTCCACTGTCTTGCCGGTTTACCAGCTTGATCCAGCAATTATCTCGTGCCCACCTTTGAACGATCGTTTCGGTCGCATCGCGAGAACCGTCGTTGACAATCACCCAGACAGATGGGCGGAGCGTTTGACCAATCATCGAGCGGATAGTCTGTTCGATGAAGGCGGCCTCATCCTTGACCGGAGAAATGACTACGTAATTGAAGGGGTTTGCTACACTCGTGTCCACAGCGAATTTACTACCCTGGCAAGATTCAAATTTCTAGTTTGTAAGTTTAATCACCAGCGGGACGATAAATAATGCGATAGTATTGAGAATCACGGAATAACAGATAGAAGCCTGATAAATCCTAATGGGGACTCGTTGCATTCCAAACGCCACTATTATCATAAGAATTGGAATAAAATCTAAGGCATATCGCTGCGTATTTAATTGCCACCAGCCATTACTGTAATACAGAAGAATCACGCCCAAAATACATCCTATTGTCACCCAGGCAGCTCTACTCAAATTCTTTTCCCACTTCGCAAATAAAGCAATAAACAGAAAAGGACTTGCAAAAGTAAGCGAGGTACCAAAAAGGTTGGTATCGCTCACAGTTAAGAGCGAGTTTGTAGGATCAAACTGAATCTGGAAACCCTGGATAAACATGTAAATAAAATTAAAAGGTACGTATACAACATTGAAAACGCCATATTTAGCTACACGTTCTTCGAGAAATCCCGGCGCATTTAATATGTGACTGTAACCTGTATCGAATATATTTCCAAAACGCAACCAATTCAGGGATAGATAAACGCCACCCCACATACTGAGAACAATAAGCATCCACAACATATTGGAGAATTTATTCTTATTCTGACTATTTGGATGAGTCCTGCTCCACAATAATGTGCATAGAAAAATAATATAGAAAACCGTGTTTTGTCTGGATAGTATGGCCATCCCCCCCAAAAATCCTAACAAAGGTCCGCGAGCCTTACCAAACGCCTCATTCAACGTTAGCAATATACAAGTCGTAGCTACGATTTGGGCAAAAAACCATACAGTGGTGCTCCAACGCAAGACAAGCCAATATCCGGTCCCGAGAAAGAATGCGGTTACCAGCCACGGAATATGCTGCTTTTGAGCACCAATCCTTTGTAGGATTAAAGTAAATAAGTAAATATTGAGAATAGTGAGTACAAGAGCAATCAGCATCGGCCTGGTATTCTCAATGCCAAGTATCGCAACGAAGGGCAAAAGCACTATAGCTGGAAACGGAGGAAAAACAACATAATTATGCCCATTGAATACAGCAATGTCGCCAATCTGGTTTGGGAGAGGTGGGATATCCACTCGTCCCTGAAGGAACGCTTGTGCTTGATAAGCGTAGAGATTATTTTGCCCTGCGTCATTAAGAATCCTTGGAGCCAGGCTACCCCCAAGAATGATGATGGCTATGATAATGAGTATTATTTTCTGATATTTATCAAAAAAGCTCCATTTATTAATGATCAAACCTCCTTGCATAGACATCTCCTGTTGGGTATGCTAAAGAAAGTTCAAGGCTGGCTAATACCTGAAGATAAAGCAGAGTCGAAAGACTGTAGCCGCCAAAACCAAAGATAATAATAAAAGCTGAGCCGCCTGAGCAATTACTCGCGACCAATTGCCTGGCGAAAAAAACCGGCCAATTCTCGAGT
>JAQTMA010000070.1:7839-10074 GCA_028714615.1 Anaerolineaceae bacterium
CCCAGGAATCGGCTGATTACCAGGGCAACCAAAACCGCCCGGTCCATAAAGTGGACATGCAGATGGTCGAATTCTTGGGTGCGTAACAGGTTGGCTGCATAGACTCCTTGCCAGAAATTCAGCATGGTCATCAGCCAGTTTTTGAAACCAACCCGAGAATGGAGAAGGAGATCGAAAAGGGTTCCGAAATAAACCAGGGGACGGGAAATAATAAAATACAAATTCGCCAACACGAACCCCGCATAGTTGAATTCGGACCAGCGGGGGGGAATCAGGTAAAGCGTTTCCTGGCAGAGTCCTTTTTGCTCGGGAGAACACGAGTCAATTGTATGGGGATAGCGTATGGATACAATCTGGATTAGGAAACCTCCCAGCCGCCTTAAAGTTGAAATTTCCCGGTCAATAAATGTGTTCGTCAACTCGGGATAGGTACCGATGATGTACACGAGCTTGATCGGTTTTAATTCAGGATCGGGCATGGTTTCCATAATTCCCAATAAAGACCATTCAATCAATGTGAGAACCAACCGCTCGCATTGCCATTTCTACGCTAATCACGTGGTCTACGAATTCACTGTTATGAGATGGACCAAACTCAGCTTGTTGGATATATGCATTAAATTCTCTTCCTTTATACAGCCCCCGGGAGCACATGTTTTCATAAGTGAGCAGGTCACTCGTTTGAGCATACAGGTAAAAGGCATTCCTCCAAGCCGGTAATGGGTACTCGGTATGCAGTGGTTCGGGCCAAATTTGTATTGTCTTCCTCAGGAATTTTCTGCTGCTTATTGCTCCAACGCGGTTGGCTATATTTTTCCAAAGAGGCCAAAATAAGTGTAAGTTCGATAATCGGATCGGGGTGGCTGGACCGCCGGTTGTTGTAGCCACGTTTGCCAGAATGTTGCTTTCTCGCTCTAGCAATGTCCGGATGAAGAGGTGATGTTTGGGGAGCTTCCAATGGTAGTTCAGAGAGAAGCCAAAATTGACCAGGGTTTTGAAGAAGAACGGCGCCAAAGATCGTTCTATGCCTGAGACAGCCGATAGGTAAGCGCCGCCAAGTCCGGAATCTCTGCCGTTTTCGAACAGGTCTATTTGAACCGTATTGGCCAATGCAGAATAGTTCACACACAATTCAGTGATGAAATCACGCAACTCTTGCCTGACTTCTTTAGTTCGGTCAAACTTCATCACAGATAAAGGTATAGAAGGAAAAATGTTGTCTAGCCAGGCGCCGTAATTTACGGTGGAGGTCCTGCCAATATTTACCCCTTCAACCTGCCAGCGATAGCCACGGAAATTTTCGCCGCCGACTCCCATGACATTTGTCTTGATCGTGGCATTTCTCTCCGTAAAACCACGCAGCGCGACGGCCAATCTCAGGACGCTAATCCGGCCGTCACCGCAACCGAAGGCGGTATCAAACCACGAGTATTGATCCGCTCCCCACTGCTCGGGTAGTTCTGTATGCACATATTCCCATTTCATTTCCTCACTGACTTTCCGGGAGATGTGAACATCTGGGTGATCCTGCGGACCCATACAATACGCACAAAATGGCGTATTGATTTTCGCAACGATCATCGCCGCCAGGCGTGAATCAAATCCACCGGTCAGATCGACCCAGGTCTTCCCTTCGCGAGTCAAGGTACGTGAAAACGCATCTTTCAGTAAATCAACGGACAGATCTACTGCTTCATTCAGTGGCATTTGGGCAATTGCTTTGTCAAATTTCGGGGACCAATACTCGGTTTTCTGAAAACATTCGTCTGTCGCAGTGAGTTCCATTCCTCCTAGCAATCGCTTAACGTCTTGCCAAAGCGTTTTGTCTGCATCCAGCCGCCCCGTTCGCAGGAAATGCTCAATGGCCAAGATATCTGGCGGAGATTGGATAGCCGTTGCGATTGCCAGAGCGGAGGTTGAAATAAACAGCCGGTTTCCTCGCTGCCCATAGAAAATCCCAAACATGCCGTCGGTGTCGGACACCACCGATAAGCTTGCTTCTCGGCCATTGTAAATAACCAGGGCAAATTGACCGTCATACTTTTCCAAGGCTTTTGTTCCATGTTCAATGTAACTTTGGAGCAGGCAGTTGAGAAGCGCAGTGGGATGGTTATCTCCTTCAAGCGCAACCACGGTCCCAGCCGCCAATAACCACGATCCAGTCCGGTCGTCTCGCACGATTCCGGCGTGGAGGGTAGCCGGTGAATCGAGTTTGGCAGCAAAGCAGTGGTTGCC
>JAQTMA010000070.1:10174-13495 GCA_028714615.1 Anaerolineaceae bacterium
CTGATAAACATCTCCAGATTCTTGATGGATTTCAAAAGTTGATTTCCCGAGAGCAAGATACCAGGCGGCAATCTCATCCAGACGTGCGATCCACACGCCGGGAGAAAGGGTGCGAGCTCTTTCCAAAACAACCTGGAGGGCTGCCTGGCACAAGTGAATCCGCTCAGGATGCAGTCCCAATGTGAACAACTCACCTCCTTGGTATGCGCAATCCATCATTTCCAGCCAAATCTCAGCCATAGCGGTTGGATCGAGTAGATGGATGCGATCAACCAGGGCTTCATCGTCGGGCAAACTGTAAGGGATGCGGATCAACCCGTCAGACCAGTGTGGTAAAGCCGGATAAGAATTCACCGGTTGCGCTCGATAGAAGTCAAGGACCCGTTTGTATGCATCCGTCGACAAATCATTAGCCACATCCCATACCATCGCCTGGCTGCTGTCGTAGGTAAAACCAGTTCCTTGCAGCGCGGTTAACGTATCTTGATTCCAGCGGAGATAGGGACAACGAAAGCCGGTGGCCGCTATGCCTAACCGCTGAAAGATGCTCTGGGCCTGACGTAAATGGTCGAGTTGCTGCTCCAGGCAAAGCAACGAGTAGTCCAAGTGATGCAATCCATGAATCGCAAGTTCCACCCTCTGAAGGGAATGCTTTTTTGAGATCGTGGGATTCGAAGCCAGAGTGGATGCGGTAACTGGCATGGTAGCACAGCAGGCAGAACGGCTTAATACATTCATCCATGCCGCAATTGCATTTTCCATTTTCCTCGGTGTGAAGCCATACCGGTTGGCAATCGCCTGACCTCGCGCCAACATGGGAAGAAAGCCTTTGCCTTGATTCGCAACAAAGAAAGGGTTAGGCAATGGCTTTCTGCTCCTCGCATGCGATGCAGCGGTAAACCTCGATAGTCCGTTGGGCAACACCCTCGAGGTGGTAATTCTCCATCGCAAATTCTCTGCCGTTCCGCCCCATGGTGGCTTGCAGGTCAGTATGTTCCAACAATCGAAGGATAGCCGCCGCCAACCCATCGATATCACCTACATCCACCAGGATGCCTCGCGAAGCATTATCTCCGACCATTTCTTCAATTCCCCCAACCCGAGAGGCGACCACAGGCTTACTGGCTGCCATCGCCTGAGCAATCACCATCGGAGCGGTTTCCTGAGCAGACGGGAGTACAAGCATGCCGCAGCCAGCGAACTCTTTCAGAATTGATTCTTCGGATAATAGTCCTAAAAAGTGGATATGCCTGTCGAGCTGAGAGCGATGCACCCATCTCCGGATAGATTCCACATAGGCCGGTTCAGAGCTGATCTCTCCTGCGATGTGGAGGTGTGCAGATGGCGCCCGCCTGAGCACCTGGGCAAAAGCCTGGACCAAATCCATCACTCGCTTGCGGGGAATAACGCGCCCGGCAAACAGAATCACCTGTTCATTGAGGCTTTGAGGTAGGTTGAAAAAACGTTCGTCAATGGCGTTTGGCACAAAATATACTTCCACGTCCGGATTTAGGATGCCTTTGAAGTAGTCTGGGACGTAATGGCTGATGGCGATCAGGTGACGGGTATGGCGCATGACATATCGTTCAGTAAGCATGCTATCAAAATAGCTGTGTAAACGTTGGTTCACTGAGCTATAGTGCTTCCCATCTTCCCACCGGATACCGTGCACAGTGACAACCGTCGGGATGCCAGACCGTATCGCCACGTGGGCATCTGAACCGGCATCCTGAGCGTGAATCAGATCAGGCTGAATTTGATCGAGAATCTTATTGATCATCGTTTGGTATGTTTGATAGTTGCGCAGCCGTTCGTACCGTGGATAAGCAGGTAATAGGTGCACGGTGAGATTGTGCTTTTTAAACCGCTCTGGACCTCTATACACGATCGAGCTGAAAGTGATTACATTAACGTCCAATTGGTCAGACTGGACTAATCCTTTGAGTAAGTATGTATATGCAGCCTGAACACCCCCTGATATGCGTGAAGGATCAAATGGATACGGACCTAGCATTGCAACGCGTATTCTTTCGGTCATGGAGTAGCCCCTAAGGAATGAGAACGTAGCCTGATATTCCGGACCCTGAGATACGGGTAGACCAAATTGGCGATCAGCCCCAGCGTCAACCACCAGAGTGTTATTCCTATCTCAAACCAACGCATATCCATAAAATTGCTAACGGTAAAGTTGAATAACATCCCAAGCCACAAAATTCCCAATAGAGATCGACTCAGTCGTCCTTTTTTCCCCATCCGTCGCCATACCCTTATCGAGAAGATGAACCACCATATCGTTGGGAACATGTACAATGTGAATCCAACGATGCCAAGTTCAGTCAGGATTGTCATGTAGGTGTTATGAGAAGTCACAAGGCGGGTGGTGATCGATGCCTCTCCAACCCTGCGGTAATAGTGCTGTATGCTCTGATCGAGTGTCTCATAGCCCCAACCAAGCACCGGCTTCGCCTGAAACATCAGGTACATCGCATCGAATACAACAATTCGGTCGTTTATCGGGTCAGATTCATTAAACCGGGATATGGATTTGGCAAAATGCGTTGATAGGACTCCAGTACCCAATCCTGCCACAATAATCGAACCG
Source organism: Anaerolineaceae bacterium (assembly GCA_028714615.1). The sequence continues at coordinate 12,777 of JAQTMA010000070.1, forward strand.
GTGATCAATAGTCGAAACATGGTCTTGGGATATAAGTAGATCAACCCAACGATCACAAATACCCCACCCAACCATGCAGCTCGTTCCAAAGAGAGAAACACAAAGATAGCACAGAGACCTGCAGCCAGGAAAAAAAACAATCGGATCAAACCCGACTTGTGATTCACGGCTGCATGAATTAATAGCGTGGCGCTGAACGTCAGAAGAGTAGCATAGAGGTCAGCATCTCTCAAAGAACCAGTCGTACGGTATCCTTGCAAGTATTGCCAGGCATGGGGCAATACCTGGGGTGCGGACCAGGAGAGAAATCCTATAATAGACTGGCTGATTGCGATAAAGAGGGCAAGCCATTGCAAATGGGTAAACTCTCGTTCCCTTGGCGCCATCAGGCGGATGGCGGAATACATGCAAAATGGCAATATCATCCGATCGGCAAAACGAATGAGTGCCAAATTTGGATCGGTTTGGAATAATAGGATAGAGCCAGGAATGAGAAATACCAGGATGCCTAAGGCCAGTTCCGGGGGTCCGAGCCGCATCCGTGGAAGTTCATGCGGCTTGAGTATGCGCGAAAGCACAACCAACCCCAAGAGCAGCGGCGGCAAACCCCGGTAGATGACCCAATACACCATACTCGAGTATGGCAATACTGATACAAAAGGCATAACCAGTAACCAGAGGATCACACCATAAAATGGATGATCGGGCAAAATAATGAT
>JAQTMA010000070.1:13595-17777 GCA_028714615.1 Anaerolineaceae bacterium
GATCACCATAAAAGCCGAGTTGATGCTGTTAAATTTAGTGTGGTTCGTCATATCCAGAATATTCGCACCCAGACCCGTCCCCGTATATGCCAGGTTACCGACCGCCAGAATGATGAGCGCCGTTGCGCCGAATGTAAAATCGCTGCCAAAAATCGAGAGGAGCGGTTTTGAAAAGAGCGTCAAGGTTAGAAAAAGGGGGACGTTGAACATTACTACCCATTGGGTGGTGGTTTGATACAATTTTTTAAGCTGGCTAACCTCCCCGTGGCTGTAAAATTCTGCAATGATTGGCGTTGATATATTACCAACAGCCAGGAAGAACATCGTGCCCAGGGAGCTTAACCGTTGGGCAACAGCAAAGATGCCCACCCCAATGGGTAAACCCACAAAACCCAACACCAATGTTTCCAGAGTCCCCCGGACTGTGTTTAATACCCACCCCATGTGAACAGGAAGCGAATACCGGAGCAATTGCCCAGTATTCCGTTTCGATATACTTAACCGGCGATTTAAAGGAAAGAGCCCATTAACAAAATAAAGCATCAACGCCAACCCCAAGGCAGATGCCATGACATGCGCAGAGACAATTCCAGTGACACCCATGCCAAACGCCAGAAATCCAACGGAGAGGATAAGCTTGGTGATGGGTATCACCATATTGTTGGCAACCACACTGTACTTGGGTTTCTTATAACTAATAATGATCTGGTAAGCAATAAAACCTATGGCTTCCAAAGGGATGCACAGGCTAACAATCCGCAGAATCAGAATCAATCGAGGTTCATGAAACCCCAAGATTGCTACTGGTTCTGCCATCACAAACAATAGAACACCGAAAAGGATACTTAATAGGGCCGGCAGTCCAACACACACCTGGATGATTCCCCAGATATGTGATTCATCCCTTTGCCGGATGGCAGGGGTCAGGTAAGCAACAACACCGGTTTGCAATCCTAATAGTGCGAACATCGAGGCGATTGGCACAATCGTCAGCCCCAGCGTATATAAACCATACTGCTCAGCGCCAATCATCCGGGCAACAATAACACTGAAACCTAGCCGGACAGCATATTCGAAAATCCTCCCAATGAATGAAATACTGCCGCCTTTGGCCGTGACGAGAATGTTTTGCTGAAAAGTTGAATCGGTAAGTAGTTTCCTCTTCTCGATTCCAACCTCCGGGGATATTTCGCTGGCGGTTTTCGTTACCCAACCAGCCATGTGTATTTCACCTCTCCTATCATCATTGAGCCATTCCTTCAATTGCCTAATACTCGTTCAATCCTGTCAGGAATGCTAATCCTCCTCCCAAAGCCAGGCCCAGGACGATTCCAAGAACCAGGTTTAGCCTTTTGTTAGGCCGGATGGGCGCCTCAGGAGGCTTTGCACTATCCAATAACTCCAGGTCATAGACCCCATTCAGATTATTGACATAATCGATTGTGCTTTCACCGATTCTGTTGGTAAAAGCTTGCACAAGTAACGGATCGGTTCCCTCTACGGTAATCTCGATGACGCTGGTTCCATTCTGGACTCTGCTATCCACGTGCAAGCTTTTGGTTTGTGCAGGGGATAAGCCGAGCGCCTGGCTTGATCTCTCTTTCACCGTAGAACTCGTTGCAATGCTTGAGTACGTATTTGCTACAGTAGGTTGCCCACCAAGCACCGATAGACCACTTAAGAAGCTGGTCCCATTCAAGATCTCCGGTGATGGTGAAACGATATAAGTGGCAGCCGCAGAGTAAATGGGGATTTGATAGTTCGTAAGGATCCAGGTACCTGCGACTGTGATCAATACCATCGCAAGGATGATCCACCATCTTTTCAATAGCAACCGCAGAAAGATCATTATTTCCATACTTCCCTCTTTGTTCTGCGCTTCAGTGGAGAATCTTCAGCGCCCTTTCGGTGAGGATGAGCGCACAGCGTTGCTTTTATCCTGCCCCTTTGCTGAGGATGACGGATGTAAGCGTCCGCCAGATTATCTTGAGATCCAATGTTAAACTTTGATTTTCAATATAGTGGATGTCATACCGGGTGATTGCATCGAAACTGATGCAACTCCGTCCACATATCTGAGCCAGTCCGGTGATACCCGGTAAGACTTCCAGGCGTTCGTAATGCCAGGGTCGGTATTCTTCGACTTCCCAAGGGACGTTCGGGCGTGGTCCTACGATGCTCATTTCGCCTTTCAAAACGTTAATCAATTGAGGGATTTCATCCAAGCTCGTCCGGCGTAGAAACCGGCCTACCCGGATCACTTGTTGGTCCAGCGCCGGTTTAAACGTCTCCTTGCCGGTTTTGCCCTGACCTACTTCTCCCCGCACGTATGCCCGCATATATGCCCGGCTTTCTGTGTCGTCAAGGTTCACTTTCAGGGTGCGGAGTTTATAAATACGAAGAGGGCGACCTCCCCTGCCTATTCGTTCTTGAACAAAGAATACAGGTCTGCCCGAATCGAAAAGAATTGCCAAATAGCAAAACAGCAAAACTGGGATGACAACCGGCAGCGAAAGGAAGATTAAACACAAGTCAACCATGCGTTTCGCGTTTTGATAATCCATTCGGCGTGGATATACTCGTGGTGGATTTATGATGACAAGTTCCATTGGCTTACCTCACCCCCGCTAGGTTGGTCATTTGATAATGTGATGGTCGAAAGGATATTTCTCTAATACCACATAGGGCTGCGGTTCCCGGTCGCTCTCCATCAAGCGGGCGGCTGTTTCAACAAGCCCCTCGAAGGTATAACTATCTCGCGGCAAGGTAGCTGCACCTATTCTTAATTCAACGCCTACCTGGTCGCAAGCTTTCTGGCGCAGCCGCTCCACAACCACTGGTAGCTCTTCGGGTAGCGTTTCTGGTAACACGGCCAGAAAATGATCGTTCTCTTTTACGATAACCGCACAGTCCTCCAGTTCATTACACAGCATCCTCGATATCCCCCGGAGCTTAAGCTGCTTCGTCATAAAGAATTGTATTTCTTGCATGTCGCGATTCCCCGGTAGATTGATTGACCTTTCGTCGATGCCGATAGAGAGCAGCGCCAGCGGACGCTGGTGGTTCCGCGCTCGACGCACCTCGCGGTAGATGATCTCATGCCCGGTTAATCTAGGCTCAGTGGTCTTTTCTGGCTTTCCCAGGGCGATCTGGGTCACAGCTTTTTCAAACTCCTGGAGCGGCATACTTACCCAATGGACCAAGACGGATGTTATTACGACCGCAAAAGCCTCGAGGGTGGCTAAAAATAAATTTAGTGAACCAGCGAGTTCTCCCCTTCCAAATTTGATCCAAAACAAGATAGCAATGATGCCAAATACACCGCCCCCCAATAGGATAACTGAAATATGTGGGAGCGAAATTGTGAATATCGTTGCTGCCAGCATGAGACCGATAGCGAGATTACTGAACCCGGATGGATTGAGTAGATGATCAATCAAATAGAATGAAATCAGCCAAAGCACAAGAATAATGATGCGAAAACGAATCCCCTTCATTTCAGCCTCACTTTTGCTCAACCACGCTCCGCCCTTCCGACATAGCCATCTCCTCTCAGGCAGGATCGGAACCGATTCAGCGGACCACGCCGATTTCTTCCTGATCGTGATCAAGGATAGAAATCCGGTCCGGTTACTTATGTTTTCCCTCTACTCCCAGGCAGTTCGATTTGGGTAGTTGAACCAGCTATCCTACCTGGGTGAAGTATAGATTCTGTTATTACCTGATCGTTACCGGCAGGTAAATATATTTTAGCGGTGGGTCAACCGTTATCGATCCGGACGAGCAACTGCTGGCGGCGGAGTTGTTGTTGGCATCACCCGCATACGAGGCGGTCCAGTGCCAGGTTCCGACGATGTCGGCCAGATATCCGCTGGTAGTGCTGGCTGAAGTACCACTGATCGGCCTCGTTTCAGAATAGGCCGGCGTACCGGAACAGGTAACATCCTCCGGTGAAAATAAATTGAACAGGATCGAGCCGGTGGGGTTGTATGCGCTGGAAAGCGTCGCCGATGCGTGCAGTGTGACAGGGGCAGCCCCACCCGAACTGGGGTTTGTCGTAAGGCTCGGTGCAGCCTTACTGACGGAAATTGTTTGAGGGGCGGCGGCTGAGCTATCATAAGCATTATCAACCGTCAGATTGACCTGGCAATCTCCAATCGCGGGAAACTGGTATACGATCGT
>JAQTMA010000071.1 GCA_028714615.1 Anaerolineaceae bacterium
GTCCGTTGATGCGACATGCTTACTTTTATCATATTATTACTGGATTGAGTACCTCCAGTTAAGTGGGCATGCAGATACGTTGAGGTTTCTCGTAAATCCGCCTTCCTTGACGCATCCGCATCAACCGGGTAGAATTTATTTTCGCGGTAGCAACCGTGGCATGAATCAACGGCGCAAGCCGATCCAATTAGCTAAGCGAGGGTAACCCCTGTTCGGGGTGAGAGGCGCTCAAAGGATGGAAAGAATGGAAAAAGTCGTAATCCAGGTTGAACCCCGTACCGTCATCGGAAAGCAAGTCGGGGCTCTTCGCCGAGCTGGGAAACTCCCCGGTGTGATCTATGGGCACAATATCCAGCCAACACCTATTTTGATGGACCTGCGAACTGCATCTCGCATTCTGGCAGGGTTAACCGCTTCCAGCCTGGTTTCGATCAATTTGGACGGCAAAGAAACATCTGCATTGGTGCGCGAGAAGCAGCGTGATTTTATTCGGGGGACATTGCTGCATGTCGATTTCCAGGCAGTTTCATTGACCGAGAAAATCCGCACTAAAGTTGGAGTTGAGCTGGTCGGGCTTGCCCCTGCGGTGAAAGATTTCAACGCCGTCATCGTGAACGGCTTGGACGCACTAGAGGTAGAAGCCTTTCCCCAGGACCTTCCTGAGCGTTTCACCGTGGATATTTCTCAATTAAAAGAACTCGGGGATGCCATCCACGTCCGGGATATCATAGTCTCGGAAAAAGTGACCGTACTTGACCAACCAGACGAAATGATCGTCCTGGCTACCGTCTCTAAAGAAGAGGAAGAAGCCCCAGTTGCTGAAGTTTCTGCTGCAGAGGAACCCGAAATCATCGAACGCGGCAAAAAGGAAGAAGAGGAAGAAGGCGAGAAAGATTAGCCCACTTTTCATTTATGCATTTGATAGCCAGGTTTCCAATCGGAAACCTGGCTCTTCATTTACCCCGATGTCACATGGTTGATTAACCTCAGCCAGATCGGGTCAGTGAGATTCCACGCTGAAGGACTTCCAGAAGAATTACGGTAATCCTGGCTGTAATTCCCCATAACGTTTCGCCTTCATAATCCGAAAAGAATATGGCTTTGCGGGGCAGGCCGGTGGTGGCCCCAACAAAGGCTCGTTCTTCTCGATGAGAAGAATCCGCGAGCCATTGCAGAGGGATGGTGAATACACGCTTGACTTCGTCGGGTGAAGCCCTGAAGCAATACGGCCAGGGAATTACCCCAACCACTGGGGTGATGAGGTAACCACTGATAGTCGTCAGGTTGTCGAGGTAACCCAGGATCTGGACGTGAGCTGGTAGTATCCCGATCTCCTCCCAAGCTTCGCGTAATGCCGTCGCAGCCCGGTCTACATCTTCACTCTCGGTGGCTCCACCTGGGAAAGCTACCTGCCCTTTATGATCTTGGACGAAATCGGTGCGAACTGTGTATACCAGGTGCCAGCTCCCATCCAGGCAAGCGAGGGGCACCAGCACGGCTGCTTCTCGGAACTGCATTTCTGGTGGCAAATCAACCCCCGGCTCAAGAATGTGCTGACCAGGTGATGATGGAACCAATCGTAAAACCCGGCGAATATTTTCGTCACTGATCGTTTTCGGAGGTGAAAACCAGCATTCCACTATTTTTCCCCTAATCAAATGAATGCTTGTATGCCTGCTCCACGTGATACGGCATTACCAGAAATCATGCCCACCAGGCTGGTTATCCCTACCCGGGCTTCTCATCGTCTGTCAGATTCGCTTCAGCCAAAAGCTCGATACCGCGTTCGTCATCACTGAGAATGATCGGCCGGGCGAAAATCAGGAAACCCGTATGGGCTACCATCCGGTCGGTTGGCCGAAAGTGGTCTGACTCTGCTTTGTAATAGCGTAATAAGATCTCGCATACATCAATAAATGCAAACCGGTTTATCCGTAACGCCGTGAGCAAGCGAACCACCTGGTTGGTGGTAGGCAAGATGCTGCCGAAGAAGCCCCCCGGTTTAAGCGCTTCACGTGACTGGTTGATATAATCAAATGGGTTGGGAAGGTCTAGAAAGAGAGCATCCACATCGCGTTCGTCGAATCCATCTGCGATATTTCTCGCTTTGATGGTCACTCGATCAGAAAGGCCAACTCGTTCGAGGTTTGCATTCACCATGCGCACCCGCTCGGGGTGAACTTCGTAACTGGTCACGTGACCCTGAGAACCAACAGCATACGCCAGGGCTGTCGTCAGGGCGCCGGAACCACTCCCGGCTTCCACCACTTCCTGGCCGGGGCCGATTCCCATCGTGACCAGAATAAAGCCGATCTCCTTCGGATAGATAATCTGGGTATTCCGGGGAATACCGCGAAGCAGGTCAGCCAATGGCGGTTGAAGGAGGAAAAAAGGGCTCCCATTATGACTGAATACCTGACTTCCCCAGGCTTTACCGATGAGATCATCGTGTTTGAGCACACCCCGATGTGTCTGGAATTCGCTACCCGAATCGAGCCGGATGATGAAGTTCTTGTGGCGTAATCCAACTAACTGTGCTAGGTCGCCATCTTGCGCGTGAGTTCCATGAAGATTCCAGGCCAAAAAAGTATTCCTCTCCTGTGTAACCTACTCCTCCATATTGGAGGTTCTCCCCATCTACGACATTATTTTACACCGGTTAGGTAGGCCGGCATACCTCAATTGCAAGAATTTGAATCAGCGGTAACTATGGGTCTGAAGCATGAACGAGTATTATCCGGAATGATCCTGGACGGTTGCAACCATATAGGTTCTACATAATCCCAGGTCGATTGAAAAAAAGCAGGTCGGTTGATCTGGATAATCACCAGCCAATTCATCTTGACAAGTAATAAATTATTCTGCTATAATAAGTTTACTGTATGGCTAGTGTGTTCTGTTTAAGAAATTGTTGCGATCCGGCCTGGACAGCTTAGCTGTGTTGGCCGGTATTTGGGTTTCGGTCTGGCCTGCCTTTGCACCACAACTGTTTCCGGACCACGCTTGCCAATGTATCAAATGCAATTCAGTCATCTACCCAGGAGTTAATAATGAACGAACGTGTAACCGGCACAGTAAAGTGGTTCAACACCAGCAAGGGCTATGGCTTTATCCAGCGCGACGGTGGACCAGATGTTTTCGTGCACTACTCAGCCATCGCATCTGACGGGTTCCGCAATCTGGAAGAAGGCCAGAAGGTGGAATTTACCATCGAAAAAGGCCCCAAAGGCCTCCAGGCCGCCCAGGTCAAGCTCGTCTAGTTTCCAACAGGCCAACGAAAAAACTCTCCTCGAAAACCGAGGAGAGTTTTGATTTAATGCATCAGGCTAGGAGGGGCGTTCTACCTGAACCAGACTTAACCAATTTCCAATGAGCAAGAAGAGAAGGGCAGAAACGGTGGCCATGCCGACATGGAGTGCGCCGACGCTCGCAAAAGACCACCCAAATTGCGCGGCTGCGATCTGTCCAATCCAGAAGCCAGCCCAAGACAAGAATAAATACAACAAGAGTCGGCCTAAACCCCCATCTCTCCACAGGTGGAAGAGGGCACCATACAAGGACGATAATAGAAATCCAAACAGCAGGATCGGAACAGTCATTTCTTTTTCCCGGCTCCCTTTTCAGCGATGTACTGACTTCAGGCTTGGATGATCCCGCCTCCTAGACACTCTTCTCCATTATACAAGACAGCCGCCTGTCCGGGAGTAATATCGCGCAATTGTATGTCGAACTCGACGCGGAAACCTGTTATAGCTATTGGAAATACTTTGCCACGCACCTGGGGCGCCTTGTAACGAATTTTCACGTCAGCCGAAAATTGGTTTTGGGGGGCTTGCCCACTGGTCCAATTTACTTCTTGAGCGGTCAGGCTGTCCGTCCCCAGCTCCTGTTGTTTTCCCACGACCAGTCGATTACCCGCTATGTCTTTTTCTACCACGTAAAGGGCTTCATCCGAAGCCAAGCCTAATCCTTTTCGTTGGCCGATGGTGTAATATGCCAGGCCTTGATGGGCGCCCAACACCTTCCCTTCACGATCCGTGATCTGTCCGGATCGTTGTGACTCGGGCGCTCGTCTTTTTAGAAAGTTGCGGTAGTCATCCTTACCCAGAAAACACAAATCCTGGCTCTCCGACCGGTCGGCAACGGGCAGGTCCATCTCCCGGGCCAAAGCCCTTACGGCTGGCTTGGCTATTTCCCCCAGGGGGAAAAGAGTGTGGGCGAGTTGCTCCTGGTTTAATACAGAAAGTACGTAACTTTGGTCTTTGTTCAAATCCACTCCTCGCAGGAGATGAAATTGCCCGGATTGATCCTGGATTATCCGGGCATAATGCCCGGTTGCGAGGTAATCAGCTCCCAAAGCGTGTGCTCGATCGAGGAGTAACCCCCAGCGTATCCGGCGGTTACACGTCAGGCATGGGTTTGGAGTAACCCCATTGAGATATCCTTGTGTGAAAGTTCCAACCACTTGCTGGAAAAAGGCATCTTGCCCATCCACGGCATAAAAAGGGATGCCTAGTTTCGCCGAGATCCTGCGCGCCAAGGCTAATGAATCGGGAGTGCAGCAGCGGTTATTGTTTTCAGCCCCTGGTTCACTCCACAACCTCAGCATCATGCCGGTTACCTGGTGTCCTTGTCGTACCAGGATACCTGCCGCCACCGAACTATCCACACCTCCGCTCATCGCAACGACGACTTTACTCATTCGAAATCCAGCCTTATTCTACCGATAACGCAAAACAATTGCCGCCCGGTTCTACTCACAGTACCCGTGTTTTTTTGACCAGGTTAGGAAGCGTGTCCAGGAATAGGTCGATTTCTTCCATGTTGGTATCTATGCCGAGCGTCACCCGCAATGATCCCAACGCCCAACTCCGGTCCAATCCGATCGCAAGGAGCACATCAGAGGGTTCTGGACTGCCTGTTTTGCATGCTGATCCAGAGGAACAGGCAAAGCCTGCATCATCTAAAAGCATCAATAGACTGTTGCCGTCTATCCCACGAAAAACAAAGCTGGCATGGTTGGGAAGGCGCTTGGATGGATGTCCAGTTAATCTTGCATCGGGAATCTCTTCCAAAACCCGGCCGATAACCCGGTCGCGTAATGGAACGAGGTGATTAACCCTCTGAGTCCGTTCGGACTGAGCCAGGTAAAACGCACAGGCCATTCCAGATATATATGGGATGTTCTGCGTCCCAGCGCGATATCCATATTCCTGGGAACCTCCGGTCTGGCTGGGCAACAAATGGACGCCCTTGCGCACATAGAGGGCGCCAACCCCTTTTGGTCCGTAGAATTTATGGGCGCCGAGTGACATCAAATCTACCGGAAGATGGGATAAGTCTACCGGTAAGTGCGCTGCCGCCTGAACAGCATCAGTGTGGAAGAGCACCCCACGGCCCCTACAGATCTGGCCAAGTTCCTGGATCGGGTTGATCGTGCCGATCTCATTATTCGCGAAGATAATCGATACCAGGGCTGTGGTGGGACGGATTCGTTTCTCTACTTCGGATGGCTCTACCATGCCATTCTCATCGACGCCAAGTAGTTCGACTTCAAATCCATAGGCATCGGCCAGTTGCGCAGCAGTATGCGAAACGGCATGGTGTTCGACCGGACTGATTAATATATGATTAGTTCCTCTCTCGCGACGCTGCGCCAAAGCAGCCCCCCGGAGCGCCAAGTTGTCACTCTCCGTACCACAAGCAGTAAATACAAGCTCATCTGAGCGGCAGTTTAACCCCTCCGCCATTCGTTCTCGTGCATCTTCCAAAGCGGCTTCTGCAGCTTGCCCATACCGGTGGATTGATGAGGGATTCCCGAACCGGTCGTGGAAGAACGGGAGCATCACTTCTAATACGCGTGGATCGACGGGCGTGGTAGCGGCATAATCCAGGTAGACTTCTGATTTTCTATCCATAGTTGTCATCCTTGCCTCCTCGAAGGCAACAAAACCAAATTATAGCATGATACCCTAATCGGTCTCCTCTTTTCCCTAACTCCATCCGCTGATATAATTACTCAGCTTGTTATGATTCTCACTTTTCGGAGGCTTAATGTCTCAGATAATTCATTTCGGAACCGACGGCTGGCGAGGAACAATTGCTGAAGATTATACATTCGACAATGTCCGCCGTTGTACGCAAGGCTTTGCCGCTTACATGCTCAGTTTGAATAAGCAGGGGGATTGGATCGTTGTCGGTCATGACAAGCGCTTCGCCTCCGAGTATTTTGCCAAAGCTGTGTCAGAAGTATTAGCGGGCAACGGCTTCCATGTCCACCTGACCGATGGCGCCACCCCCACGCCGATCATAGCTTTTTCGGTTGTTGACCGGCAGGCATGTGGAGCTGTCAATATTACAGCCTCACATAATCCCCAGACTGATAATGGTTTTAAAGTTCGCAATGACCAGGGAGGGGCGATCGATCCTGATGGGTTGGCAGATATCGAGACGCGTATTCCAGACTCAATCGACCTGGTCAAGCGCATACCGTTTAGCCAGGCGGAAAAGGAAGGTTGGATTGTTCGCTTCGATCCCGCGCCAGCTTATATCGAGCATCTTAAGCAATTAATCGACCTTCAGCCGATCAAGGATGCTGGTCTGAATATAATGGTGGACTCGATGTGGGGCAATGGCGCCGGCTGGTTCCCTCGCTTGTTAGATGGGGGCAATACTCGGGTAATCGAAATCCACAATCAACGCAATCCAATTTTCCCTGAGATGCTCCGTCCCGAACCCATTCCTCCCAATATCGATGTGGGTCTGGCGGAAACAGTTCGGAATCAGGCTGACGTATTATTGGTAACTGATGGTGATGCGGACCGTTTAGGCGTTGGGGATGAACATGGTCAATTTGTAAATCAATTGGAAGTATACGGACTGCTTGCCTATTACTTGTTAGAAGTACGCGGTCAGCGTGGCCCTATAGTGAAAACGCTCTCAACGACCAGTATGCTTGAAAAACTTGGTAAGTTGTACAATGTACCGGTCTACGAGACTGGAGTAGGTTTTAAGTATGTGGCCCCAAAAATGCTAGAAACTGACGCAATGATTGGGGGGGAAGAATCAGGGGGATACGCTTTCCGTGGAAATGTCCCTGAACGCGATGGCATCCTGGCTGGACTATACATCCTGGATATGATGGTCAAGTTGCACCGTAATCCAGCCGAGCTGAAAGAGCTCCTTTTTAGCAAGGTTGGCCCGCATTATTATGACCGGATCGATACCCGCTTTACCGGCGACCGGAAAGAGCGCGAGCAACGCATCTTGAATGCCAACCCAAAGACGATCGGTGGCTTGAAGGTGTCCGGATTGAATAGCCTGGATGGCTATAAGTTTCTCCTCGAGGATGGTGGCTGGTTACTGATTCGCTTCTCTGGGACCGAACCCATCATGCGAGTATATACAGAGACTACCTACAAAGACCGCGTTCAGGCGATCCTCGATGATGGCTTGCGTATCGCTGGACTGAAATAGGTGCCTTCGCTCGTGGATTCACATTGCCATCTGGATTTCGGCGCGTTTGATTCAGATAGGATGGAAGTTCTTGAACGCAGCCGCGCCGCTGGTGTTACCCGCTGGTTGAACCCAGGGGTCGATCTGCCATCCAGCCGCCGTGGGCTCATCTTGGCTGATAAAATTCCCGGACTTTACTGCGCTATCGGAGTTCATCCGACCCATTCTCCGGTAGAAGTCGAGAGTGAGATTCGGGAGTTGGCCAAGCTGGTTGCCCTTCCAAAAGTGCTTGCGATTGGCGAAATTGGCCTGGATAATCACCATAAGGATACGCTTCCGGCTGATCAGGAGCGCCGATTTCAAGCTCAACTCGACCTGGCGCGTAAAATGAAGATACCGGTGATTATCCATTCCAGAAACGCTATGCAAGCCACCCTGAGGCTCCTGGCTAGTTGGGTAGACGAGCTTACCCAGGAAAATTCTTCTTTGCTTCACCGGCCGGGAGTTTTGCATGCGTTCGATGGGAATATCGAGGAGGCAGGCAGGGCGATGGAGTTAGGTTTTTTCCTCGGTGTGGGTGGACCGGTCACCTACCTGAATGCAAACGAACGACGCAAAGTATTTTCTGCGCTCCCGCTCGACCATCTATTAACCGAAACGGACGCTCCTTTTTTATCACCTCAGCCGTTTCGCGGGCAGAGAAACGAACCCGCTTACATCCTTCTGATTGCGAAAATGCTAGCCAGTATACACAACACAACGGTGGATGACATTGCTCTGATTACTTCAAATAACGCAGCCCGTCTGTTTGCTTGGAGAGAGATGATTGAATAAATTATCCTTTTTAACCCCCGTCCAACAAGGCATCCAGGACGTGGAAAAGCTCATGCAAGCCCAGGCAGACGGATATGGACCCGACCTGCACGCTGCGCTGGACCTCTTGTTATCTTCAGGCGGCAAACGCATCAGGCCTGCCTTAACCTTGTTAACCGGGAGGATGTTGGGAGGAGATGAAAGCCGTCTCATTACCCTGGCGTCGGCTATTGAACTATTACACACCGCTACCCTGGTCCACGATGATTTGATCGATGGAGCCCTATTGCGTCGGGGTATCCCAACCCTAAACTCGCAATGGTCTCCTGGCGCCACTGTGTTGACCGGAGATTTTATCTTTGCCCGCGCTGCAAAAATGGCCGCTGAAACAAATTCCGTGGAGGTGATGAAACTATTCGCACAAACGCTGACAATCATCGTCAATGGTGAATTGAACCAATTGTTTGCCGGACGCTGCCACGCCGATCGTGGAGAGTATTTTCGACGTATCTATGCGAAGACCGCTTCGTTGTTTGAGACTTCTACTCGTGCAGCCGCCCTGATCAGCCAGGCTCTAGATGATCATCTCGAGGGGATGGGTAAATTCGGTTTCGAGATCGGGATGGCATTTCAGATTATCGACGATATCCTTGACTTCACCGGGGAACAAGCCACCATTGGAAAACCCGTTGGGAGTGATTTGCGGCAAGGCCTGGTTACCTTGCCAGTCATTATTTATCTCGAGGATCATCCGGAAGATAAGATTGCTCGGGCAATGCTCGAAGGTCATTGTGACCAGAACGAGGCGTACATTCATCTCCTGGTTGAAGCCGTCCAAAATAGTAGGGCAATTGAAAAAGCTCACCAGGAAGCTTGCCTGCACGTCAGGGAAGGAATCGACCACCTGTTCACTTTCCCCCAAAACCAGGAACGAGACTCGTTGGAGGAACTTGCGGAATATATCATCCAACGCCAGTTCTAAGGCAAAATCTACCTGGTAACAAAAGGGATTGGAGCGGACTTCCGCCCCAATCCCTTTTCATTTTTCACAACATTTGATTAAGGTTGTGCTATCTCACAGAAATGCAACTTACAAAAAATCACCTTTCAAAACTGTTAGGTTTGTAAGGAAATCAGGTACAATAAAGATATCCCCAGATATTGGTAGCAAGGTTTAGTGGCAGTAGGCGAACGAGCGATCGCTGCAATGCAGCCTTTGAACTTAACGCTGCACTATTCAGAAAACTAACCATCGCGGGTTGTGCATGCATCTCAAAGATACCATCGTTCATGCATTTACGGAAATGGCGCCGCACTACGAGCAAAAAGTGGATGGCGAACTCCAACGGTTTTGGGGTTGGAGCTATTCGGGATTTGTAAATAAACTTCTCGACCTGACCCCATTTTCCCCGGAAGACCTCATCCTTGACATTGCAACCGGAACATGCGTTATACCGCGCGAGTTGATCAGGCGAGGGAAAACCTCCGGACAAATCGTAGGGCTTGATTTGACCCCGGGTATGTTACTGAGAGGAAAACACCTGATTGGCAATCCGGATCATTCCTTACCCATCCGATTAACCTGTGGGTCCGCGATCGAGTTACCGTTATGCAATCAGCATTTTGATGTAGTCACATGCGGGTTGGCCAGCCACCACATGGATGTATCGCACTTTCTAGCCGAAGTTAAGCGCGTTTTGAAACCCGGGGGGAGTCTCACTGTCGCGGATGTTGGCGCATCCCGAGTCTGGCGGAATATGTTCGTGGTCTCATTAATCCGTATCGCTGCGTTCATTTACTTTTTACCCGTTGAAGGTATCTCGCGCGCATTTGCAGAAGCAGAATCCCTCTCACACATTTACACGGCTGAAGAATGGCAGGCTGCCCTCTTGAAAGCAGGCTTCACAGAAATCCACATCACTCGTCTTCCTACGAACCACTTTTGGTCGCCGGTTCCATTGATCTTGCATGCAACTTAGTTGTTGAAAGGAGGGGAGCTTGTCTACTGCAATCCAACTACTTCGACAGGGTCGTAAAACCCAGATATGGACGAAATATTGCGGTTTCCTCGATTTAAACCTGGATGAGTTCATGGGCATCCAGGAACGTCTGCTCCTGGAACAAATTGATTTGATTTCAAAAACTGAAGGAGGGCGAAAATTCTTTGGAAATCACCCGCCCACCAGCGTGGATGAATTCCGAAGAATCGTTCCCATTACAACCTACGACGATTATGAAGAGATGTTCGACCAACAGCGAGAAAACCTTAAGTACGAAGGTACGTACCTGTGGGCGCATACCTCCGGTCGTTCGGGTCAATTCAAATGGATCCCCTATACTCGCGAAGCATATCTGCGTCTCGGAGAACGTATCCTTTCCGGAATCATCCTGGCAGCCGCCCGTGAAAAAGGGGATGTCCGGCTTCGAGAGGGGGATACCCTGGTCTACAATACACCCCCGCGCCCCTACATCAGCGGGGTTATTTTGCGTGCCCTTGGCGAGCAGTTCCCATTGAATTTCGTCCCACACCTTGATGAAACGGAAAGTATGGGTTTCCAAGAACGCATTGAAAAAAGCTTCGAGATCGGGCTGGAAACGGGCATCGATATACTCGGCTCCATGACCGTGGTTCTCGTGAAGATGGGTGAACGATTTGCAGAGGGAGCCCGAACCGCGAAGCTTTCCGGCAAAATGCTCAATCCGAAAGTAGCCTTCCGTCTCTTGCGAGCAGTCATCCGCAGCAAGCTACACCGTCGCCCGATGCTTCCCCGGGATATCTGGAATATCAAGGCGCTCATCTGTGGCGGGGCCGACACAGTTCTCTACCGCGACAAGATCGCGTACTATTGGGGCGCACAACCTTACGAACAATATGGCAGTACGGAAGAAGGACCAATCGCTACCCAAGCCTGGAATAAAAAAGGTATGACCTTCTTCCCGGATGCATGTTTCTTGGAATTCATCCCGGAAGAAGAGTGGTCTCATAATCGCCGCGACTCGAGTTACCAGCCTTCCACCGTACTGTATAATCAGGTGGAAACCAACAAACGCTATGAGATCATCATCACCAGTTTGTATGGAAAACCCTTGGTCCGTTACCGTACCAACGACATGATTGCTTTCACCGAACTTGAGGATCGCGAAACAGGGGTGAAGTTACCTCAGATGAACTTCGTGGCGCGAGCAGACGATTATATTGATTTAGCCGGATTCGCCGGATTAATTGATGAAAAGATGGTCTGGCAGTCTATTCTCAAGTCCGGAATCGAGTACAATGAGTGGGCTATTCGCAAAGAAACGATTGGAGGCGAGCCGGTCCTGCACCTCTACATCGAGACAAAGCAGCCAATCCCTGCAGAAGAGATCTGCCGGCAAGTACACAATAGTTTGAAACAAACGAATCCTTTCTATGCGGATTATGAGACATTAATTCAGAAACGGTCATTAGAGGTAACCGTCCTTTCGGTGGGCACATTTCAAGCATATATGCTTGAAAAACAAAGTGCTGGCGCAGATCTTGCACATTTAAAACCGGCGCATATGAATACGTCGGATGAAGTCATTAATCTTCTTCTGCGTTTGAGCCACCAGATTGCATCCTAGATCGGCGCGGTATCTCTGGTTGCTTCTATGGAAATCAATACACCTGTAATTATCTCGTTCCTCGCATTTCTGTTTTACACCATCCTACTTACGATCATCCTGACCCGGGAAGTTCGAAGCAGGCTGTATATCACATTCAGTTTATATTTAGTTACCATGATCATCTGGAGTTTCGGCTCTCTGATGATCTTTCTCAATCCTCCCATTGGCACAACCTATCTCTGGGCGAGCATTATGGTGCTCGGTCCAATCGCCATGCCGGTGGCTATTTCGGCATTCATTGCTGTGTTTTTGATGCAAGATTGGAAACCGTTAATGGTTTTCGGGTTGGCTACCCTGGGTATCGCCATCATTGCCGACCTCAAGGGATTAATCTTCCCTCAAGCAAGTTTCCAGAACGAACGCTTTTCATTCGAATATGGTTGGCCGGCAGTCATTATTCCGGCCGTAATTTGGGTAACCATGATCGGCTACTCTACGATCAAACTGGTTCTGGAGTATCGGCAATCGAAAGATTTAATACACCGCAACCGCATCAAGCATCTGCTTCTCGTGATCGGAGTAATTTTCTTGGGAGCGTTAACCAATGTAACCCCGTTGAAAAACCAACCCTTTGATATCGCCTTTAATGTCGTCACAGCTTTGCTAATTACAAACGCCATCTTACGACACCAGCTCCTTGATATTAATATCGTGATTCGGAAAGGCTTGCTATATTCTATCCCGACTGTCATCATTGGTTCTTCATACTTCTTAATTCTATCCCTCTTCCTCCGGGTTTTCCGGGATGTGTCTGAAACCCAATTAATTTTGACCTCTCTGGCAGTTGCAATTCTGGTCACATTAGTTGCGCAACCCTTGCGCAACCGAGCTCAAGCGTGGATCGATCGATTGTTTTTCCGAGAAAAGTATGACAGCAGCCTCATGCTTCAACGCATTAGTGTCACTGCAGCTTCCGAACTTGATCTCGTCCGCTTAACACAAATGATCCTCGATGAAGTCATGGGGACATTGCATATCAACCAGGCAGCCTTCTTCTTGAAACAAGCCCAGACGGGTGACTTTTTTCTCGCCGCACAGCGCGGAATGGATTCCAGTGTCCACATTGTACTCGAGCGCACCCATCCGTTGGTCCGCCATCTTGCGTCGAACCCAGGCGGACTGAGCAGTGATGATATCGGCGTCCTTCCTCAATTTAAATCCTTGTGGGGCCAGGAAAAAGATGACTTGATTCAAATCGGTGCGAAGTTGTTCATTCCACTAAAAGCAAAGAATGAGCTCGTCGGTATTCTCGCCGTGGGTGCGAAGCGATCAGAATTGAGTTATTCTCAGGATGATCGTTTGACCCTGACCACTTTAGCAAACCAGACAGCAGTAGCTATTGAAAATGCGCGACTCTTCTTTGCAGAGCAATTCCGCCGAGAAGAACTTGACGCCCTTTATAGCCTGACCCGCCAGCTTGTCGCAACAGATAATGTCGGTGATGTGCTCGAGAGTACGACCCGCCACGTTGTGGAAAGTACCCACGCTACATTCTCACGGGTAGTCACCCAAGATGAGAACGGCGCTTTCATCTGCCGAGCCGCTTACCCTACCACATTCTTCGAACTCATCAGCACCGCACCCAAACAAATCGCTGCTGCGGCTGACCATTTCTTCATCCAGGCGCTCACACAGGGAATCCCGATCAGTCTTGATCGTTCAACCCAAAACATGTCAGCCGATGAACTAAAGGCCTTGCAACTTGATCGGGTTTCCAATTTGATTATCTTTCCTTTAAAAGTTGGGGATACTCCTATTGGACTACTCGTGATCGGAGAAGAAACGAAGTCACCTCGTGAATTTTTCACTGCCGAAAAAATTCGCCTGGTGAGCGCCATCGCCGGGCAGGCAGCCAGCGCATTACAACGGGCGAACCTGCATGAACAGATGGAGGATAGCTTTGTTCAGACCGTCTTAGCTTTGGCTACAGCGGCAGATGCGCGTGATACCTACACGAATGACCATAGCGTCCGAATGGCTTCAATGGCCGATGCGACCTGTAGAGAGCTTGGGCTCTCCGACAATGAGGTTAGTGCAATCCATTGGGCCACCCTGCTGCATGACATCGGGAAGATCGGTATTCCCGATGAAATCCTCCGTAAGCCCGGACCGTTGGATACAACCGAGTGGGCGGTTATGCGCCGTCACCCTGATATCGGAGCCCGAATCGTTGCCCCTGTAAAGAAGCTTGCCAACGTATCCCCCATCATTCGAGCTCACCACGAACAATTTAATGGGAGTGGCTATCCGATGGGATTACAAGGAGAAGAAATTCCGCTTGGCGCCCGTGTAGTCGCAGTCGTGGATACCTACAGCGCTATGACCGATGATCGAGTTTACCGTAAACCGTTCACGCATGCTGAAGCTGTCTCTGAACTCCATGCCTGTAGTGGCACCCAATTCGATCCCCAGGTCGTAGAAGCTTTTTTGCGGGTGCTGGATCGCGGAGCAGTGCCCAAAAACCAACCCATCATCCTCTCGATTGGAAATAAGCTTACAGATCACAATCGTAAATCCATTGATGGATCTACACAATCGGATTCGGTTACTCGACCAGCCCATCCAAAACGGGGATGAAATAAAGTAAATCCCATCTGGAATCTGTCAGGATTGTTGGGGGAAAAATAGTCCAAGGATTAATAATCGTTTTTCCTCGTTTTGAGTATTGTAATCCGCTTCAATCCGCTCTATAATATTGACTAAATTTTAAAAGGCCCATAGGATATATGGGAGGTTGTGAAATAAAATAATTGGACGATGATGATTGTAGTTGTTCTACGAATTCCTTAGAATCCGGCATCGCGAGGGGGTGATTAACGGGCAATTTACACGCCAGGATTTTTGCTATTTAATTACGAATTATTACGCCAGCAAGATATAAATCAGAGGAGAAAAGATGAAACGAATAAAGATGTTCAGTGTTCTCATTGCGATCGGCCTGATAATCTCAGCCTGTTCCAGTGGAACAACGCCTACACCGACTAATGCGGAGGTAGCAACGATAGCTGAGCCACCGGCAACGTCTGCCCCTGTAGAACCTACGACTGCTGCGCCTACAACAGCCGCAACCGAAGTGACAACGACTAGCCCAACCGAGATGAGCTCGCCAACCGTTGCTGCAACCCCGGTGGCAACCATTCCTCCGGATAAATTGGTTCAAAAGACAAAACTTACGATCTGCACCGATTTTCCTTACCCTCCTCAAGAGTTCTTTGATGAGAATGGCAATCCACAGGGGATGGACATAGAAATCGGTATCGAAATTGGGAAAAGACTCGGATTGCAAACCCAGTTTGTCAACAGCATTTTCGACACGATCATAGCCGCAGTCACCAGTGGCAAGTGCGATATCATTATCTCAGCACAAAACATAACCACGGATCGGAAAAAGGAGGTCAGCATGATCCCCTATTTCACAGCGGGGCAGGCCTTTGTTGCGTTGAAAGGTAATCCGCAGAATATCAATACAACAGATGACCTGTGTGGTAAAGCTGTTGCGGCTGAGAGCGGCACCACTGAAGCTGCAAACTTGCAGGGTACCGGGGATTACACCGGCAAAGGTCTTACCCAGAAATGTAAGCAGGCTGGAAAACCTGAGATTAAAGTGGTCGTAACCCAGAAGGATACCGATGCTCTGCAGCAATTACAATCCGGGAAAGTTGCGGTCTATTTTACCGACTCTCCGGTTGCTGCTTACTATACGGTCCAACATCCAGACCAGTTCCAATTGGTCGGGCAGGTACTCGAGACCGTGCCCGAGGGGATTAGCGTACCATGCGGAGAAAAAGACTGCACGAATGCCCCTCTCAGTCCGACCGGCCAGGCCGTTGAAACAGCCCTGAAAAGTATGATCGCGGATGGCGCTTATCTGCAAATCTTGAATAAATGGAATCTTAGCAGCGGCGCAGTCAAGCTCCCATAAGTTGAGGTATCCAAACTAACCAAAATCCATATTCACCCCTGGCTGATCTCGGGCCATCCTACGATCAGTCAGGGGTCGCTAGCCCCAATAACTGACAATGCGCATTCGGGAGATTCCCGGGTGGGTTAGTTCAATCTCATCCCTCTGAGGATTACCGCCTATGTATCACTTTAACTGGCCGCTCTTCTGGCAATACATCTGGCCACCAACTGCCTTTCAGGATCCTTTGATCCGATCTGGGCTGACCGTAACCATCGTCGTCAGCATAATCGCCCAATTACTCGGGGTCATACTTGGGTTGTTGGCTGCACTCGGGAATATGTCGAAGCAACCTATTTTGCGAGTGATTGCCCAGGCGTACATCTGGTATTTCCGAGGCACTCCGTTACTGGTCCAGATGGTACTGCTCTTTTTTGGGCTGGGGGTCACCCACTTTTATGATTTTCCGGATATACGCATCGGCGTACTGGTTGTCTCAGGTGCGATCCAGGCAGGTACTCTGGCGCTTGGAATCAACGAAGGCGCCTATATGGCTGAGATCATCCGCGCTGGAATAGAGGCGATCGATTCCGGTCAGATGGAAGCCGCCAAATCACTTGGAATGACATCTGGATTGGCTATGCGAAGAATTGTCTTACCTCAGGCGGCCAAAGTCATCATACCCCCCCTTGGAAATGAGTTCAACAACATGATGAAAACCACATCATTGATGGAAGTGATATCTGCTAGTGAACTATTTTACGCGTTCAACCAAATCAATGCCCGTCTTTTCAAACCCTTCGAACTTTTTATTGCAGCCTCGATTTACTACCTGGTACTGACGACTATATGGTCATTCGTTCAATCTCGCATCGAAGCCAGTTTGGGCGAGCGAAAAGTGATCGAAAAAGGCCCAGGCATGTTCACTCGCCTGGCCAGTCCAAGAAGCCTGGGTCACTAGCTCATGGAAACCTCATCCATCGCTCCTTCCCTAAGTTTTTCTGCTGTTGACCTCATTGTTCAGGCTGAGAGAGTCAACAAATGGTTCGGACAACTCCACGTTCTGAATGATATTAATTTAACCGTTCGTAAAAATGAAGTGGTGGTGATCATCGGCCCATCTGGGTCCGGAAAAAGTACCCTTTTACGCGCTATCAACCACCTGGAGAAAATCAACAGTGGCCATATCATTGTCAATGGGCGCATGATCGGCTACACCGAACGCAATGGGGTTCTTCATGAAGAGTCGGAAACCAGCGTTGCCCGCCAGCGCATGGATATTGGCATGGTCTTCCAACGCTTCAATCTATTCCCTCACCTCACCGTCGTGCAAAACATCATGGAAGCTCCGGTCAATGTTCGTCACATTCCACCAAAACAAGCCGAAGCCGATGCTGAACGATTGCTCACTCGAGTCGGATTGTCCGAAAAACGTAACCAATACCCGAACCAGCTATCCGGAGGCCAACAGCAACGAGTCGCCATTGCCCGAGCATTGGCCATGAAGCCTTCCTTGATGCTGTTCGATGAACCGACGTCTGCTCTTGACCCTGAGATGATCGGTGAGGTTCTGGATGTCATGAAAGAATTGGCCGGTGAGATGACGATGATCGTCGTCTCGCATGAGATGGGATTTGCCCGGGCAGCCGCCGACCGGACCATCTTTATGGATGAGGGTCGCATCATCGAAGACACCACTCCCGATGAGCTTTTTAATAATCCTCGAGAAGAGCGTACCCGCACCTTCCTGAGCAAAATCTTGCATTAACCCATTCCAGTAGGCCGCTGGGATTCCATTTGCATATAAAACCACCAATTGGATTGCCCCAAGGATAAATCCTTGGGGTTTTTCTGTTCCTAATCTTAGGGTTTCCTATACAGCTTTGCAAGGTACCTTCATAGGCATTGATTAAGCGCCAGATAGCAGATAGAATGTGTATTAAATTACCAT
>JAQTMA010000072.1 GCA_028714615.1 Anaerolineaceae bacterium
CGGGAACACGATCAGAAATAGGGTTGCAAGCAAAATAAGGAGAAGTTTGCGCAGCATATTTCCCTCCTGGTTGCTGGCGACAATTCAACAAAGAAACTCTATGAGCGTACAAGATCCATTTTATCACATCCGCAGAACCCACCACCAGTAATTGGCGGCTCATTTCGGTCAATTCCCCACGAGTTTGTGATGTAATAAAACAGGTCGATAGTGATGGTCCCCCAGTCACTATCGACCTGTTTGCACCAGGTCCCTAAAACCGGTGCTCAGATAGCCAATTCAGATGATCTTAGGTGAGAATTTAATCTTATTCTCATCTTTAGTATACCACTGAATCGCCGTTTTAGGGTAGTAATTATGCAACCCATCTAGACAAGATGGCGGATTACGGTTGCGCCTGCTGCCGGACCGACGCGAGGATCTCGTCGGCAGAACGCAGGGTGCCTTCCGTCACGCTGCCCAGCATCTGGGCCAGCTCTTCACGGCGTCCCGCTCCGGTCAGAACCTCCACCTGCGTGCTGGTGCGGCCTTCAATGACCTGCTTGTTCACGCGCAAGTGTTGGTTGCCAAAAGCTGCCAACTGAGGCAGATGCGTTACGCAAAACACCTGGTGCTGGCGCCCTAACTGCCACAACTTTTGCCCGACGGTCATTCCCACCCGCCCGCCGATGCCCTGATCGATCTCGTCGAAGATCAGGGTCGGGATCGTATCCGCCCGGGCCAGCACGTTCTTCAATGCCAGCATCAGGCGTGAAGTCTCTCCTCCCGAGGCCGTGCGGGCCAACGACTTGAGCCCCTCCCCCGGGTTTGGCGCGATCAGGAACTCGACCCGGTCCATGCCGGTAACGTCGAAAGCCAGGCGTTTCCCACCCACCGGTAAACCGTGAGGGTCTGTCCGGGTCTGAAAATCGACCGAAAAGCGCGCCCCGGCCATGCGCAGGTCATTCAATTCGGTTTCAATCCCTTGCGCTAACAGACCGGCGGCGGCATGCCGGCGCTCCGAAAGCGCCTGGGCTTGCTCGGCCAGACGGGCCAGCAGGCGCTCTTCTTCCACCTGCAATTCGCCGATGCGTTCACCGGCGTGGGCAATGGTGTTCAACTGCTGGCGGGCGGTTTCGGCGTATTCCAGAACCGCTTCCACCGAGCCGCCATATTTGCGCTTGAGGTTTTGGATCAACGCCAGGCGTTCTTCGATCTGTTCCAGGCGGTGTGGGTTGAATTCGATGCGTTCCAGGTAATCGCGCAGATCGCGGGTGATCTCCGCCAGTGTATCCTGTACCAACTCAGCTTGCTGGCTCAGCTCGGTCATGGAAGCGTCGATGCGGGCCAGCGAGGCCATGCTGTGGGCGACCTGCCCGAGCAGGTCGGTAATAGAGAGGGCCTCGGGACTGCCCTCGTCCAGCGCGACCAGGGCTTCCTGCGCCAGCGTCGCCAGGCTCTCCGCGTTGGCCAGGCGGGTGCGCTCCTGGTGCAGCTCTTCGTCTTCCCCGGCGATCAATTGCGCCGCGTCGATCTCCTGGACCTGGTAATTCAGAAGGTCGCTCCGCCGGGCTGCATCCTGCTCGGCCTGGCGCAGGTTCGCCAACTCGCGGCGGATGGCTTGCAACTGGTGGTAGGTTTCCGTGTAGGCGGCCAACAGGCTCTCATCGCCCGTAAAACGGTCGAGCAGGCCCAGGTGCTCGCGCGGGTTTAGCAGAGAGAGGTGCTCGGATTGGCCGTGGATATCGACCAGGTGAGCGCCCAATTCGCGCAGCAAGCTCAAACTGGCGCTGCGTCCGTTCACGCGGGCCACGTTGCGTCCCTCGCGGCGAATGTCGCGCTCCAGCACCAGGTAGTGGGGATCGTCGACCAGGTCCTCCCGCTCGAGTATCTCCATCAGCGCCGGGCGCACCGTTTCCGGGATGCGGAAGGCGCCTTCCACCACTGCCCGGTCAGCTCCGCTGCGGATCGCGGCGGCATCCGCTCGCCCCCCGAGCAGCGATTCGATTGCATCCAGGATGATCGATTTGCCTGCCCCGGTTTCACCGGTGAGCGTGGTCAATCCCGGCCCGAATTCCAGCTCGAGCCGGTGGATGATGGCAAAGTTTTCAATACGTAATTCGGTCAGCATACCGCACCGTTCTACCCGTGGTTTCCCAACGCAGCGTCAATACTTCATGCGGATGCCAGATAGGCGGTAGTACACCGATGGGACCACCAGGACGGTATACAGGCCCTGCCATAGCAGGGGAAGCAAAATGAATGCTCCTCCGGCGAAGTTTCCGCCGCCGGAAAGCAGCAACATCGGCAGGATCACCCGTACGACCAGGGGCAGGCTGCCCAGGGCTGCGCCAGCCGTAGCCAGTTGGAACAAGCGTTTCGAGCGATGTTTGCGCGTGACCAGGCGGACCGCCTCGGCAATGATCATCCCTGCGATGGGGGCAATAAAAATGGTGAAGAACCCCAAGACGGAGGCGACCAGGCTGCCGACGTAGCCTAACCCGAGCGCGATGACAAATGCCAGTGGGTAATCGATGACCTGGGCTGTCTCGAAAACCTTCTGCTGGCCGCGGACACATTCCTTGCAACGGTACCCGGTAGGGGTCAGCACGGCGCAGCGCGTACAGATCGGCCGCTCACAGCGGTTACAGCGCAAACTGGTCTCGACATTCGGATGGTTGTAGCAGTATTGTTGTTCTGGAAAGACCTGGGTCATCGAGTGGCGTCCCCCTCATCGAAATTCAAATCAAATCCTTTGTCGGCCAACGCCATCCCGGTATCCTCCCGAGAAGGGTCGTGCGTGGATGGGTTTTGGTCCATGTGAGCGGTCAGGTTGCGGTAAAAGTAGCCCGGATCCTGGAAATGAACGAAATACAACGTGTGTTCTCCCGCCGAGATCGTGACGCGGTCGCCATCCAGCATGGTCAACGGAGCCTGTCCATCCACACTCAAGACGGCCTGGTGGGTGGTGTGCACGATGATACCGACCGAGGAGCCTTCCGCCAGAACGACCGCGCGATCCACCGAGAGGTGTGGCGCCACCGGGATGATCAAGATGTTCCGCAACTGGGGCGGTAAAATCGGTCCGCCGACCGCAAGCGCATAGCCGGTTGAACCGGTGGGGGTGGAAGCGATCAGGCCGTCCGCCACGTAAGTCGTCAAGAAGCTTCCATCGACGTACGCAGTAACGTGCACCGGGCGGACGATCTCCCCACGGCTGACCACGGCTTCGTTGACGACTTCCCAGGCCCCCAACAACTGCTCGCCGCGGCAGTGTTCTGCCCGCAGCATCATGCGTTTTTCCAGCCAATAGCGGCCTTCCATCAACAACGGCAGACGCTCGCGCCACTCGTTGCGATGGACTTCCATCAAGAAACCCAGGCGGCCGAGGTTTATTCCCAATACCGGCACGCCAAGCGGAGCGCATAAGCGCCCGGCGCGCAGCATGGTGCCATCGCCCCCAACCGCAATCAGCATATCGAACTCGTGGCGCATCAGGCGATTGCGAAGTTTTTCGTCATAGAGGGAACCGTCCAACGTATTGGCGCCCTGGGCAGATAAGAAGGCCGTCACCTGGCGAGCTTCGGCAATGGCTTCGGGCATGCCGGGATGGGTGACAATGGCAATATTGTGCGGGATGGGATTTTTCTCAGGCATATGCGCTAATTATAGCCGGATTGATGATACTCGCGTGAAGATCAACTGCCATAACCGGGGGAGGGAGCGCTAGATGCGTTGGTCGCACTTTGACCGGTAGCCGCAGCGAGCACAGCGGGCGGGCTGGTCGTGTGAGCGGTCGACCTCTTCTCGGCGCTCGTCGCGGTGGATCTCCGCCAGCAGCTCGAGCAGGGTATCCTCCAGCGCCGGGGTGTAATCGATGGCGAAAGTACGCTCCGGATAGTGCAGCAGGCCATAGGCCGGGCGGTGCCCCAACGTGCGCTGTACCAGCAGGCAGTAGGCTGCCAACTGGAAGATATGGGCGTCGTGGGGTGCGGTGGGGGTGCGCCCGGTCTTGACTTCCACCGGGATGATCTCTCTGCCGTTCTCGATCAGGTAGTCCGGTTTGCCGGTCAATCCGAGGGCTGCGTCAAAGAGGGGCTTTTCCACCTGCCCCCACAGCTTCGGATCGGCGTACACCACCCGCCCGCCGGGCAGGCCGGCAGATTTACGCTGCCGAGAAGAAATCCACAACAGGTACAGGGCGATAAGAAAAAGGAGAGCAGCAGCGATCGGCAGCATAGGCTCCTGACGAAATAGGACTGACCCACCGAGAATCGTTCCCAGTGGGTCAGTCGACAAATTTAGAGAAATTTTCCAGCCAGGTAGACGGTGAGCAAGACCAGCGCTGCCAGCAAGAGCAGCATGGCTAACGCGCGCAGCAGCCCTGCTACCAGGACCTTGCGGCCGTGCTCGCGGTGCAAATCGCTGCCGCTGGTCAGCTCAGCCTGGTTTTCGGATGGGAGGCCTTGCCTCTGGTACCACCATGCGCGGTGGCAATACAGGTAGGCGCCGATCTCAGAGGCCCGGATGATCCTCATTTTCCTTCTGAAGCGTTGCCAGATGGTCTGAAAGGCTGCTGAGGGATTGCTGCAGCAATTGCTCGCGTAGGCTGATGGTCAGGTCGGCGCGCGTGCGCTCGACGATGCCGCGCACCAGGTCCGTTTGGCGACGCAGCCCATTGGTGATGGCATCCGGATAATCCAGCGTCACCAGCACGCCGTAGATATCGTCCATGCAGGTAAGCAGCCGCTCGGTCTCTTGAGAGTACCCCTGGCGCAGCAAATCCAGGCAACGCCGGCGCAGCTCCCCACAGACCTCCGCCAACCCGTTCAAGTAGGTGGCAAACTCCAACTCGAGCTCTTCCGGAGTAGGCAGCGGTAGATTGTCGACCAGGGCGCAGGTGATACTGGCCTCGGCGAATTCCTTGAGAGCATCCTGGGTGTAACCGGCAAAGTACAGCTCTGGGTAGGGCGTCAGGCCAGTGCGCAAAGCCTCCACCAGCCCGCGCGCCTCGGCCAAATGCGCTTGCGCCTCCGGGTGTTCGTTCCGGTGGATGGCGCGGATGGCGTGGGCGGCATGGCGGGTGAGCAGGCGGGCTTGCGCCAGGGCCTGATCTCGAGCTTTGGTGCGTGCTTCGAATGCCTGCCGGATTCGATCCGTAATGGTCTCGAGATTTTGCATGGCCTTTCAATCTGTCGGGTGGGGGTCCGGTGGTTTGGCCTGCCGGAAGAGGTCCGCTGCCAGGTTGGGGTCGCCGGGTATAGCGATCTCTCCGAAGGCAGCTTCATAGCGCGCCAAATTCTCACCCAGCGCCCGGTAGAAGAGCTTGGCGCCGACCGGTGACATCAGGATGCGCGCATACCCTTTAGCGGCTGTGTAGCCGGGTAGGATACGCGCGAAATCGAGAACCAGTTCTGCCGGCGAGTGCGAGATGCGCACCAGGTTGGCGTAAATCGGTTCCAGATCCTCCGAGATGTCCAGTGGGGGAAATGGCGTAGCAGCGGGCCGAGCCGCAGGGTCTGTCATTGGCATCCCTCTCGCTTTCGTTTTCGCTTAGAAGGGGATGTCCTCTTCGCCGCCAGCGACAGGCGCCTCTTCACCGGCTACGGCTTCACCTTCGCTCTTGGGCGTAAGGAAGCGCACGGTTGAGGCGCTGACTTCATAGGACGCAGCGGGGGTGCCATCTTGGCGATTCCAGATGCGCGGTCCACCGGTGGTGGCATCGGGGTTTAGGCGACCTTCTACCAGGACTTTGTTGCCCTTGTGAAGGTATTGGTTGCAGGTCTCGGCCTGTTTGCCCCAGGCAGAAACACGCACCCAGATCGTCCGCTTAACCCGCTGGCCATCATTTCCCGTGAAACTCTCGTCGACAGCGACCGAGAAGCTGGTCACCGCCTGACCGCTGGGGGTGTAGCGCATTTCGGGTTCTTTCCCAAGATTGCCGATCAACATGATCTTGTGCCACATATCAACCTCCTCTGTATGATTGTATCGGCCTTGTAACACTCGTTTGGCACGGTTCTCGTAAAGGCCGATTGGATTCGATTTACAGAACAATTGTACAGTAAATCAAAAAAAATGCAAGTAGGAATTTTCGGGAATATGTTTTTTGTCACCTTACGGGTTCATCACGAACCCTGGCGCTGCCTTGATGGAGCGTGAGAGGCTTATTTGGGACCCGGCGTCACAACCGGAGTCTCGTTGGGGCTGGGGACAGGGGCCGGGCTGCCGGCAGCCACCGCGCGCACGCTCAAGTTTGAAAAGCTGACCGTCAAGGCGCTGTCTCCGGCAGAGCGGGCGAATACTCCCACCGTCCCCGAAGACAACACCGGGTCGCTGGCGCTGAATTGGTAAAAGCCATCGGTGAAAAAGCGCATCTCGGCGCCGGCGATCCATACACTTACCTGGGTAATCTGCGGCGGCCCGCTCCTGGCCATCCAGCCTTGCACCAGGGAGGCAGTCCCATTCTTCACCCGCTCCAGGCGCATCTGCCCATCACAGGTCAGAATCCAACGGTAGAAATCGGGTGCAGGGGAGGCGCGCAGCAGCAGGCCAAACTGATCGGCTCCGCGGCATAGGCTGGGTGACAAGGTAATTTCCAGGTAATAATCCGATAGGTTGGTATCATTGCGCAGGCTATACAGGTAGCCTTTGGGAGCGGAGACCGCCAGGGTGAGCTCGTTTTGCCCAAAAGCCACGCTGCCTGCGGCGGTTTTACCGGTCACCCAGCTCTTTGGGTCCGTAAAGAAGTCGCTCAACAACTGCTTGCCCAGCCCGGTCACCAATTCGGGGGTGGGGCTGTATTCCGGGGTGGGCAACGGGGTGGAAGTGGCGGTGGCCGGGAACCAATCGATGGTGGGTGTGACGCTGGCTGGGGAACTCGTCGGGAATGAGGTGGTGTTCTGCGGTGTGGCAACTGGGGCGCCGGCGGGAGAACAGCCCACCCCGGTCAGCACCAGGAGCAGGCAAACCACCAGCAGCCATCTTCTCCGGTTGGAGCTGGGCATGCACCTCATACCTACTCTTCCACAGGCACCACCTGTTCGCGCTCGGGTCCTACGGATACCAACCGGACGGGTATGCCGCTCAGGGCGGCGATGCGCTGGACGTATTCCTGTGCCTCGCCTGGAAGGTCGCTCCACTGGCGCGCCTTACTCAGGTCGGCCTGCCAGCCAGGCAGGTCCTCGTATTCAGCCTGGAAAGGTGACAGGTCAGCGGGACCTAGTGGGAGATCGGTAAAGCGCACCTCCTTCGCCCGGTAGGACGTGCAGATGCGCACGCGCGACAGGCCGCTGAGGATATCCAGCTTGGTCAGCGCCAGCTCGGTCAGGCCGTTGATGCGCACGGCGTAGCGCAGCAGCACCCCATCCAACCATCCTACCCGGCGCGGACGGCCGGTAGTGGTGCCGAATTCGTCCCAGGGGTTGGCGCCGGTGCCGCGCAGACGCTCGGCATCTGCCCCCAAGACCTCGGTCGGGAAAGGTCCGGCGCCCACGCGCGTCTGGAAGGCTTTGGTCACGCCGATCACACGGTCTACCGGCCGGATGCCCAGGCCTAACCCGGTCAGCGCCCCGGGAGCGGTAGAAGTTGAACTGGTGACGAAGGGGTACGTGCCGTGATCCAGGTCGAGCAGGGTGCCTTGGGCGCCCTCGGCCAGCACCGTGTAACCATCCACCAAAGCCTGGTCCACCAGGAGGGCTGTGTCGCTGATAAAAGGCATCAAGATTTCCGCATAACCGGTGTATTCCTCCACCACGGCAGTGGGATCGATCGGCTCGGCCTGATACAATCCCCTCAACTGCCGGTTGACATTCTCAACGTGTGCGCCCAACTTGCCCATAAATGCGTTCGGGTCGAGCATATCCTGCATGCGCAGTCCGAGACGGGCCGCTTTATCGGTATAGGCTGGGCCGATCCCTCGCCCGGTGGTGCCGATCTGGCCCGAACCCCGGGCTTGTTCTTGGGCCAGGTCGAGGGCGCGGTCGCCCGGGGTGATCAGGTGGGCGGCGTAGGAAATCCGCAAGCGCTGGGCGCTCAAATCCACGTTCGCTTCACGCAGCGTGGTCATTTCCTGGAGCAAGGTAGCCGGATTGATGACCATGCCGTTACCCATGATCGCCAGGGTGTGGGGGTGGATTACCCCGGACGGGATCAGGTGCAGCTTGAAGGTCTGTCCACCGGCGGTGACGGTATGCCCGGCATTATCCCCGCCGTTATAGCGGGCCACCAGGTCGGCCTTCTCCGAGAGCAGGTCCACGATGCGGCCTTTGCCCTCGTCTCCCCATTGCGCTCCGACAATGATCTGTAATGGCATGGCGGGCTCCAATCGCAATATTGAAAGTGGTATTTTTTCGGTAACTTAAAATAATTATACTCCGCCAGGCCGGATCGTTGGGCGAGTGATTTTTCTCTCATGTTATAATTTTCCCAGTTTTCACCCCACAACCACGGACCTTCCGTTGCGAAAAATCCCCATCCTGATCTTCGCACTCTTAACAGCCTGGATCTATGCTATCCTGGCCACGGCGTCGCTGTTGGGATTCCTGCGCATCTACCGTGTTTGGCTGGCTATCCCGCTTGTCCTGCTCATCACCCTCGCCATCCTCTGGCTGTACCGCCGTGAGGGGGTGATTGCCTACTACCATACGTTTTGGAAAGATTCCGGCCAACCTCCGGTAGCAGACTCCCACCATGCTGGCATTCGCATGCTCGACCTGGCTTTTTCCCTGGCAGGCGCTGCGATCACCATCTTCCTGATCCTGCTGCCGGTGATGCGCTGGCCGTATTCACCGGTCAGCGAGACTTTGCATTGGGATGCGGGTTTGTATCACCTTCCCAAGGCGCTGGAGCTGGTGAAAACTGGCTCATCGTGGGACATGACCATTGCCTACGGTGAATATCCTTCAGGCTATGAGGACCTCTTCTCCTTTGCAGCGGTGATCACCCGCAATGGTAGCCTGTTTGGGATCGCCCATGCGCTTACTTGCCTGTATTTGCTGTTCGCGTTCTGGATGCTACTCCGGCGTTACACCAGCTTGTCCACTGGTGTGGCTTTGTTCGCGAGCAGTTTTGTCATGATGAGCGGCTTCTTCACCCAGATCGACAGTAACCTCTGGTGGATCATCAAGTACCTGGTCTATACCATCGGGAAGAACGACCTCTTCCTGGGCGCAGCTCTCCTGGCAGCGGTGCTGCATGCTCCCATTGGACCCGGCCATAACCAGAAAGAGTATAGCGTGACCGGCCTGGCAGTGACCAGCATGATCGCGATCAGCATTAAACCTAACGCACTCCCGGTGATCGCCGGCCTGTGGGTCTGGATGGGGTTATCCTGCTGGCGGCAGCGTCACAAGTCGCTCCGCTTCACCGCTTTCCCCTGGAAGCAGATGGTCGGTACCATTCTTCTCATCCTCCCAGGCGGACTGTGGGCGGTCAGGAACGTTTTGGCCCAGGGGGCGGTCATTTCCGCAGGGGCGATGGGAATTCAGGAGGGTAGTATTTCCAATAACCTGCTGAATCCCTTCTTTTACCAAAATATTTCCCAGGACCTCGTGCGCGTAACACTCATCCTGATCATTTCCACCGTGCTGGCCATCTTCCGGAGACAGGTTCACTGGAGTATGGTTGTGGCTTACGCTCTCCTCCTGGCCGGCTTTGCTATTACGCCGGCGACCGCTTATTTTGGCAATACTCAGGTACGGCCTGAGATTGCCTGGCGGTTTGCGGTGGCCGCCTTGGTTGCCGGTTTTATCCTGACGGTGACCTGGTTCTCGCCCTGGCTGAACGGCGCATACCGGTGGATTGGGCGACGGGTGGCTCTCTCGGGATTGGCCGCCATCCTGGTACTGACCTTTACGGGCTGGTTCGTGTGGGAGCACCGCAGCGTGCTGGAATATCGCGTGAAAAACGAGATTGTCCTGGAAGACCAATTCCGTGATCCGGTGGGAACCGGGGGTTACCACAGCGCCTACGACTACATCCATCAGAATGTGCGCGATTCTGTGGTATGGGTTGAAAATGGATTGCCTTTTTACGCGTTTGGACCCGGAATTACCAACTCGGTAACCCGGTCGCGAAACGCTGATTACCTGGTTATCTTCCAGACAGCCTGGAATGGTGGCTCCGCTCAGTACCCCAGCAATCTCGACGACCCGCTTTGGCAAAAGAATTGGACGCTCGTATACGAGGACAGCCAGGGCCGGGTGTATCACCGCATCGAGTAGAAGACCTCTTCCCATATGTTATAATCCGCGATGGTGAATCCCATGACAAAAAAAGCGCTGCCGATCGTGAGCTTGCTGCTGGCCAGTGTGATCTGGTTGGCGGTAGCCATCCCTGTCTTTGCCCAGCCAGGCTCCCAGAGTGCGGTGATCAACACCCCCACTCCCGGTACGGATGGCCGCATTCTCTACAAAGTGCAAAAGAAAGATACCTGCCTGAGCATCTCTTTGCTGATGGGTATTTCGCTCGACAAATTACGCCAGCTCAACAACTTGAAACCCGAATGCGTGATCATGGAAGGCCAGGACCTGCTGCTTGGGAAAATCGACCCGAACACGGCCACGCCTACCTATGGGCCTTCGCCTACCGCAACCCCGATCCTTCCCTCGGCTACCCCGTTTAACGGCACCGCCCAGGTATGCGTGCTGTTGTATCACGATATCAACGGCGACGCCATGCGCCAGGAAGAGGAACCGGCCATCCCGGATGGCGCCGTAAGCATGACCGATCGCCTGGGCAAGGTTTCGCTCACCCTGACAACCGCAGCCGGGAGCGACTCGGTGTGCTTCAAGGATGTGCCAGAAGGGGAGTACAACATCAGCGTGGCCGTACCGCAGGGATATAACCCCACTACCGCCATGAACTATGCTCTGACGGTCAAGGCCGGCGACCAATCCACTCTGGATTTCGGCGCACAGCCCAACTCACAATCCGTTCCGGTTGCTCCCGCAGACGGGGGACGCTCGCCCCTGTTGGGTATCTTGGGCGGCCTGCTGCTCCTCGGCGGTATCGGCCTGGGACTGTACGTGCGGCGAGCCGGAAAGTAGGGAATAGGGCAACCCTATTGCCTTACCCCCCAAACCTTTCTTCCTTCCACACATCCCCTTCGTTGTGATAACCAGCAGCCTCCCAGAAGCCCGGGCGGTCTTGCGCCATGAACTCCAGGGCGCGGATCCATTTCGCGCCCTTCCAAAGATAGGGCACCACCAGATCCTCCCGCCCCGGGATGGCGCCGACCACCCCGCGCAGCGGGAAGCCATGCGCGGGTTCCAACGGCTGGCCGTCGAAATGCGTGGCGAGCAAGAAATTATCCGCCAGCACAATATCGAGCGGCAGGTTGACCGTGAAGCCATATTCAGCGTGCTGCATGACGTACTTCGCGGACGGTGTTAACCGGAACAAGCCGCGGTCGACCAGGTCGCGCACGGAGATGCCTTCCCAACCCGTGTTGAACTTGCTCCAGCGCGTCACACAGTGCAGGTCCACCTCCATTTTGCGTCGAGGTAATTGGTTAAAGTCATTCCAATCCCAACGTTGTGGCTGCTCGACTTCTCCCCAGACTTTGAAATCCCAGGTAGCGGGATCGAATTCGGGCACTGGACCATAATGCAACACCGGAAAGCGCTCGGTCAGCGATTGGCCGGGAGGCAAACGACCTTCCTGGCGCATTTTCTGCTCGTCCTGCCTGCGGCGTAAAATATTGTTCAACATGGGTAGACTGCCTCCATTTAACCCTCTGCAGCTTCCTCGCGCACGAGTGTTTTTCGCAGGGTAAATTCGTTAATGGCCAGGGCAGCGAACACAATTACCCCGCCGATTGCCAGATTCAACAGGTTGGCCTGTTCCCCGAAGAAAATCAGGGACACCGCTACCGCTAAAGGTACCTTGAGGTTGTTGAAGATGGCCAGCGCGCCAATATCCACTTTCCGCGCTCCTAGGTTCCATAAGAAGAAACATACCCCCGAGGCGACTGCGCCCAGGTAGAGCAGGGTGAGCGCCTGGGTCTGGGTGAGGGCCAGGCCAGAGAAGCCGCCAAACAACAGGGATGACAGGGCGGTGATCAGAGTAGCGCCCAGGTAGGGGAGCGCGAAGACGTGCTGATCTTTCAGCTCGGGCGAGCGGCGCATCACCTCCCGGTAGAAGACCTGTCCGAAAGCAAAACACAGGTTGGAGAGCTGCACCCACCCGAAGCCTTGCAGCAGGCTGCCCTTGAGCAGGCCAGATACCTGGACGATACCGGTGCCGATCACGGCCAGCGCCGCCGTCAGCAAGAAAATGCGGTGGAAACTGCGCTGCATCCCATCGTTGATCAAGGTGACGTAAATGGGGGTAAAAATGGTGAATAGCGCCACTTCATAGGCCTTCAGATAGCGAAAGGCGTAATTATAGGAGATGTACATCACTCCGTATTGCAGCGCTCCCACCAAAATGAGATGCAAAGCGTTCTTGCGGTTCAAGCCCCGGGTACGCAGCAACGGTAAGAAGACCAGGAAAGAGATGGCCAACCGGGCAAATGAAAGAAAATGGGGGCTCAACCCGGTGAGCACCCCTTTGATCAACCCGAATGAAAACGCCCATGCCAGCGAAACCACCCATAAATAGACCATGATCGCCTCAACTTGAAATCGGAATTGGGTCTATCTTATCACAAATAGACCACCCGACGTGACCCACAGCGAGGTTGGCTCAATCACAAGGAAAAGTTGTAGCCTGGGCATCCCTGCCCGTGGTTCTGGGAGGGAGACTGCCCAGGACCCCGGGCAGGGATGCCCGGGCTACAACTCTGGTAAGGACCCCGGGCAGGGATCCCGATAATGGTCCCGAGTTACAGAATAAGCGACACAACCTCCTCTATAGGTTGAAGCTTTCACCCGGTTTCAGCACGTGCACCTGGGTGCTCGTTTCCGCTTCCACCTTCCGCTTCCAGGCCAGCGGGTCTTGAGTAATCATGTCGTAGGTACTGAAATGGATCGGGATGACGTGCCTGGGTTGCAGCAGTTTCACGGCGCGCAGCGCATCGTCCGGACCCATGGTGTAGTTATCCCCGATGGGAAGCACCGCCAGGTCCAGGCTTTCTTCCCCGATCAAGCGCATATCCCCGAACAGTCCCGTGTCGCCCGCCAGGTAGAGCTTCTCGCTTTCCGGGGTGGTGAGCAAGAATCCAACCGGATTGCCTCCATTCGAGCCGTCCGGTAGGGCGGAGCCGTGCTGCGCCTGGGTCAGCTTCAGATACCCGAAGGGGTAGTGGAACCCGCCCCCGATGTGTTGCGCGTGGGTGTGTTTGACGCCATGACCTTCCGCCCAATCGACTATTTCAGCGTTGGAAATGACGGTCGCACCGGTACGTTCGGCAATCGCCAGCGTGTCGCCGACGTGGTCCCCGTGGCCGTGACTGACCAGGATAAATTGCGGGTTGACTTGATCCGGGGTGATGGTCGCTGCAGGGTTGCCTTTCAAGAAGGGGTCAACCAGCACCTGGATTCCATTCACGTCCAGATTGAGCACAGCATGACCATACCAGGTAAGTACTACAGCCATATCGATATCCTCCCTCAGGTGCCTGTCTTGTATCGAGCCGCTATTTAGAGAAAAACGGCCATTTACCTATTGTATGCAATCTCCGGAAATGTGCAAGCGAGCATCCCGGTCAAACAGGCTTTCTATACCCAATGCTGTGAGTTGCACACGCGTTCTCGGTTACGGTGGAGCGCTTCCTACCCAGCTCAGGCTGCCCGGAGTGATGTCTCGATCCTGTAATACGGGTTGCGCCTGGGGGAAGGCGGCCCGGTAGAGTTTCCCGCCAGAGAGGTAATAGACCGCTTTGGCATCTGGCTGCCAGATCGCCTGTTGGACGGGGTCGGCGGTGATGTCTTGCAGCGCCTGCCCTCCCGGCTGGTAGAGGCGCATCCCCGGCTGTGGATCGCTTGAGTCGCCCCAGGCTACCAGCCACAAGCCGTTGGGAGCAGGGGAAACGCGGTTTTCCCCTTTGTAGAGGTCGGCCTGGCCATTAACGGCGAAGCTCAATACGCCCATTGCTCCACTTGCCAGAAAGCGCTTCAGCGGGGGAGACCAGTGCAAATCCACCCATTCGCCCGCTTGAACGAGTTTTGGGATCGCTTTTGCGCCTACACCCAGCGCCTGGTAGAGCCCGGCGCCCAGGCCCAACTGCCGGCCGGTCTCTTCATCCTCGGTGAAAGCGATGCTGTGTGTGATGGGATCGAAGGCCATCGCCACGGCGGGTCCGGCGTACAAACGCCCGATGCGGCGTGCGCTCACGGGTACCTCGCGGGCTTCGTGGGCGCCATCGGCCGCCTGCGTGTAGAGCACGGCGGTATCGCTGCCCACCCAACCCAGCAAGCGCTCACCGGTGCTGTTGGCCGGGGGAGTATACAGGCGGCGCAGCTCGTTATGATCTGCGGCGGTGGCCCACTCGAAAGCCAGGCGCCAACCGGAGGTGGCGTTAAAACTCACCACATCGGTAGTCACCACCCACAAGCTGTCGGGGGACCACAGCGGCGATGTCGCCTGGTAGGCGCCGCTGGTCAGCCGGCGAGTGGCTTGGGTCGTCCGGTCGAACAGATTTAGATCGGCAGATATACCCTCCGCGGCGCCAATAAAGGCCAGGGTACGACCATCGGGGGACCATCCCAGGCTGTCTGGCTGGGTGACCGCGATGACGGGATCGGGCAGCGGGTCATCTGGGGTTTGCGGCAGGGCAGCTTGCATCGTGGGAGATAACAACGGGATGTGGGAGACCAGCTTCCCGCCGTCCAATTGGATCAGAGCCAGCGAAAGGCGGGTCAGATCGCGCAACCCGGTGCGGACCGCCAGCCAATCTCCCCGCGGGGAGGCGCCGTGTTGCAGATCAGACGGGTATAGCACCGGATCAGGCAGCAAGATCTCGGCTTTACCGGAGCCGTCCGGATGTTGGGCGACGATGGTGCGCTGGTCGCTGCGCAAATAGATCAGCCAGGGGTTGGTTTGCGGATTGGGAGAAGGGGTCTTGGATTGTACGGTGGGCCGCAAGGGCAGAGTTGACTCGACCAACGGGATAGCGGAAGGGGTGGTGGGAGCCGTGGTGGTAGCGGCGGGAGTGCGAGTTAGCGACCAGGCGAACGGGGTCGGGTTGAGGAAGTCACACCCGGCCAGCGCCAGGGTGACCCATGCACACATCAGAACCGAACGGGGCATTGTCATCCGCATGATCACTATGAATATAGCGCTTAACGCGCGCCCGGACAACCCCAATTAGTGGGGTTGCGAGCGGTCGCAACCACAGGGAAAGCGGAGTGATCGTGTTTGTTTAGGTTAAACCAGGATTTCCAGGCGCGCTAATGAGGCCACCACCCGTTTGAAGCCCACTGTGTCGAAGAAAACATCCACGACCTCGTCATCGTCCTGGATGCGACTGTCGACCACCAGTCCCTCTCCCCAACTCGGGTGGCTCACGCGCATGTTGGCGGAGTAACGCTGCACCACCGCCGGTTGCACCGGGCGCGGGGTGAATGAACTCCCCCGCGGAGCGGGTAGCGACCAGGTGGTGTAGCTTTGAGAGGCTCGTCCGCCGCTGCGCCGCCCCCGGCGCGTGCCGGAGAGCAGTTGTTGCGGGATATCTTGCAGGAAGCGCGAAGCAATGGCTTCCTCGGGTGCTCCATGCAGCCCGCGCTGGTCGGCGCGTACCAGGTAGAGGTGGTCTTTGGCGCGCGTCATGCCGACGTAGAGCAGCCGGCGTTCTTCCGCCATTTCTTCGGGCTCGTCGAACGAGCGGCTGTGCGGCAGGATGCCATCGTCCAGGCCGACGATGAAGACCTGAGGGTATTCCAGCCCCTTGGCGGCATGCAGGGTCAGCAAGGTGGTGGCGTTGACCCCCTCCGGCAGCGTATCCTGGTCCGAGATCAGCGCCAGGTTCTCCAGGAACTCGTCCATACCGCGCTCCTGGAACTCGAAGGCGATGCGTTTGAGCTCTTCCACGTTGCTCCAGCGGTCCGTCCCTTCTTCGCTGCCGTCATCGATATACTCGCGGTAATTGATGTCAGCCACGATGCGACTGAACAGGTCGGGTAGGGAAACGGTCTGATGGGCTGCGCGCCAGGAGATCAGCAGCCCGCCGAAATCGGCCAGCAGTGCCGCCCCGCGCCCGCTAAAAGCGGACCAGTGGGGCGATTCCGCACCGCGCGCCAGGTCGAGGAGCAGCTCGCCGGCGGATACCCCCGCCTGACGGGCGCGCATTTGGAGAGCCAGCATGGTCTTGTCGCCAATGCCACGTGGGGGGGTGTTGATGGCCCGGTTCAGGCTGACCTCGTCCGCCGGGTTGTGCACCAGGCGCAGATAGGCAATGATGTCCTTGACCTCGCGCCGCCCATAGAAGCGTTGGGCGCCCACCAGCCGGTACGGCAACCCGGAGCGCAGGAAGGCCTCTTCCAGCAAACGCGACTGGGCATTGGTGCGGTACATGATGGCAAAATCGCTGCCCTTGGCCAGCTTTCCGTCCAACTGCCGCTGGATGGTATCGAGGACGAAGGCTGCCTCCGCATAATCATCCCCGGCCTCGTGCAGGCTGATCTTATCGCCCATTCCCCGGTCGGAAAAGAGGCGCTTGGGGGTGCGGTGTGCGTTCTGGTCGATAACCGCCCGGGCGGCGTCCAGCACGGTCTGGGTAGAGCGGTAATTCTGCTCCAACAGGATCTTCTGGCGCTCGGGATAATCCTGTTCGAAGCGCAACATGTTGCGGTAATCTGCGCCTCGCCAGCGGTATATGGACTGGTCCTCATCGCCGACGACGAAGATGTTGTGGTGGACGGAGGCCATATGGCGCAGCAGCGTG
Organism: Anaerolineaceae bacterium; assembly: GCA_028714615.1. The sequence continues at coordinate 16,805 of JAQTMA010000072.1, forward strand.
TACTGCACCTGGTTGGTGTCCTGGAATTCGTCCACCAGGACGTGCTGGAAGCGCTGAGCCCAATGCTCCCGCACGGTAGGGTTGTCTTCGAACAGCCGCACCACCCACAGGAGCAAATCGTCGAAATCTACCGCGTTATTGGCGACGAGCAGCTCCTGATAACGCTTGTAGATACGCGCCACCACTTCATCGCGGTAGTTCTGAATGGGAAAGGTCTCCGGCCATATCATTTCATTTTTGACCTTCGAAATGGCCGAATGGATGCCGGTTGGCCGGTAGAGCTTCTCGTTTAAGTTCATCTCGCGGATGACGCGCTTGACCAGGGTTTCCTGGTCATCCGAGTCAAAAATGACAAAATTTGATTTAAACGGCAGCAGCTCGGCTTCGCGGCGCAGGATGCGCGCGCAGATGCCATGGAACGTCCCCAACATCATGCCGGGCAGGCTGCCGCCTAACAGGTTGGCCACTCGGTTTTCCATCTCTCGTGCGGCCTTATTGGTGAAGGTGACCGCCAGGATATTATAGGGATGCACACCCGCGGTGCCGATCAGGTAGGCGATGCGGCGAGTGAGCACGCGCGTCTTGCCCGAGCCGGGCCCGGCCAGGACGAGGATTTGCCCTTCGCCGGCCGAGACGGCCTGTTTCTGTTGGGGATTGAGATCTTGCAGGATGGGTTCCATAGGAAGCCGAATTGTACTTGCTGGGGGCAGGCGTGTCAACTCAAGGACTTTAACACAGAGGACACAGAGTTTAAGAACAAGAGAACACAGAGTTCTTTTAATCAAAACCTCTGTGTTCTCTTGTTCTTAAACTCTGTGTCCTCTG
>JAQTMA010000073.1:0-2693 GCA_028714615.1 Anaerolineaceae bacterium
AAACCGGAGCCAAAAAAGGAAGCCCGACCCATATACCGAAGCCAACCAAAAAAACCAGGAACCAGTATTTACACAACCGGTAACTCAGACGGTTAGCAACAATTACCCATTGCCGCACCTGTGGGGTGAGGGGGGAGGTTGCGGGCGGTGTGGCAGAGAGGAGCTTCACGGTTGTAGCCATCCCTGGTTAATCTCAGGCGGGATCGCGCTGCTCAAGGGGCATGGGAGTATATAGGAGGGCATTATGGCTGGGGCGTCGCACTGGGGCGGGAGGTGGGCGGGACGGGCAGGGTTGGGAGGGGCTTCTCCCCATAGCTCTTTTGAAAGTGCAACTCGGCTGCCTGGCGTTGGCTTTCGAAGAATTCAACGCCCCGGCCGCTCTGTTTCAGGTAACCCTCGGCGTAATTCTGGTAGTTCGTCAATAACTGGCGGAGCATTCTCAAGGTTACCAAATCTTTAGTGGATATCCCACTCCCCTGGATCAGGGCGGCATACACATTGTTGTATTGGGCTGTGACTTTGGATACGTTTTTCCAGCCATTGTTCAACATCCCCGAAGGAGGGGTTGTTTTATTAAAAGCATCAATGGCAATCGGAAAGGCATCCGTGTACGGATTACGGGGAGTCGCGTCCCCCAAGGGCAGTTCTCCCGATTGTATCTTTTGGATCGCCGTCATGATCAGGTCATCAGCGCGTTCTAACATCATCAAGGTGTGATAGGTGCGGATCACCTGCCGGTCGGTGTCATTTTCAGGCGGCGTCACGGTCGCGGTTGGACTCACGGTGCTTCCAAGGGTTGGGGAGATGGTGGGTTGGGGTGAGCACGCCGTCAGGCTCAGTATGCTGAGTATCAGGCCAACCCACATCAGTTTCGGTGCGATTCGTCGCATAGGTTACCTCTCATTCGCTGCAAAGCCGACATGCTGGATAGCTTGTTTCATTTGAGATACGGTGACAATGCTCGGTAGATATTGCACGCGAGCGGTGTTGTTCTTCAGATGGACGGTTGCCTCAGTCACCCCTGCCAGGTCGGTGAGCGCCCCTTCGACGTGGGCGACACAGGAGAGGCAACTCATCCCCCCAACATCCAACAAAACTTCGCGAGTCGGGATCGGATAGCCTGCATCGGTGACCGCCTGTAGGAACTCCAGCAGGTCTACCCGGTTGGGATCATAGGTGATCCTGGCCTGGCTATCTGCCAGATCGACGACTACCCGGGTCACCCCGGGCAATTTATGGATGGCTGCCTCGACCTGCAAAGCGCAGGCAGCGCAGCTCATGCCGCCGATGGAAAGCGACATTTCACGGATATCTTGCTTGCTCATACGTCCCTTTCGAATGATGGTATCAATGCAGAAGGCCTCCGGAAACACTGGTGAAAGGTCAGGATGATAAACTTAGTTTATCCAGGAAGGCGGGCGCCAGGAAGGGCTGTTCTGCTCGCCAGTCTATGAGCAATCTTGCCCATAGACCCCCGGGTCAAGATAGAATAAAGACGCGTAAAATAAAGGAGCGTATACTCGGGGCACGATACACGGGATGAATTCGTCTCGTGACGATTTGATGAAGCAGGAGGCAAGTACGGTAACACTTGATGGTCGCAATGTGGCTGTCAGGGAAACCCATAATTCATTTTCTTAAGATCAGGAAGGCCATACCATGCCGATTAACCAACACTTCGAAACCATCGCAATTCATGCCGGGCAGCCCCCGGATGCCGCTACCGGCGCAGTTATACCACCCATCTACCAGACCTCTACCTATGTGCAAGAACACGTAGGCGTCACCAAGGGTTTCGACTACAGCCGGACGGTCAACCCAACTCGCTCTGCCCTGGAAACTTGCCTGGCGGCTATGGAAGGGCAAAACGCCGCAACCCCACTGTTTGGATTGGCGTTCGCTTCCGGAATGGCAGCCATCGATACCCTGCTCAGACTGGTCAAACCGGGAGAACACATACTGGCCTCGAACGATATCTACGGCGGCACCTACCGGCTGTTTGAGAAGGTATTATCCGGTTATGGATACCAGTTTTCCTACGTAGACACGAGCGACGCCACCCAGGTCGAAGCAAACCTGCGAACGGAAACGCGCCTGATCTGGATCGAGACGCCCACCAATCCGCTCTTGAAGATCGCGGATATCGCCCAAATCAGCGCCATCGCGAAAGACCGCAATCCGCCGGTGTGGGTGGCAGTCGATAACACCTTCGCTTCGCCTTACCTTCAGCAACCCCTGGCGCTGGGCGCCGATTTTGTCGTCCATTCGACGACCAAATACCTGGGTGGGCATTCTGATCTGGTCGGCGGGGCCATAGTTACCACGGACTTACCGGCTTACGAGCGCTTGAAATTTCTCCAGAATGCGGTTGGCGCTGTGCCAGGTCCCATGGACTGCTGGTTGACTTTACGCGGGATGAAGACCCTGGCGCTGCGCATGGAACGCCATTCTGCGAGTGCCATGCGCATAGCCGAGTACTTAGGCAACCATCGGGCAGTCGAGCAGGTGTTCTACCCCGGTTTGCCCGATCATCCCAACCATGCGGTTGCCCGACGCCAGATGCGCGCCTTTGGCGGCATGGTATCGATCATCCTCAAAGGGGGGGGAGCCGCCGCCCGATGTATGGCCGAGTCGACCCACATCTTTGCCTTAGCTGAAAGCCTGGGTGGGGTTGAATCGCTCATCGAAGTTCC
>JAQTMA010000073.1:2793-13924 GCA_028714615.1 Anaerolineaceae bacterium
TATGGAGGCGCTCAGCGCTGGCTTCATCACTCTATCTTTTCAGTCAGGTAATCGATAATGTCGATTTTGGTAAGCATACCAACCGGCAGACCATCTGGGGTGGTAATGATCACCACCTTGCCTCGTTCGAAGGCGGGGAGCACACTCTCCACCTTGGCGTCCTCTGGGGTGGTTAACACGTTGGGATTGACGATTGGGGAGATCGTCTCGGTTGGATCGTGAACGTGGTCAGCCCGCAGCAAGTGGTCCAGCAGGTCAGATTCACTGATCATGCCGATCAACCGGTTCTCGCCATCCACGACCGGTAGCTGGGAGATGTCATAGCGATTCATCTTCTCCACCACCGCATTCATCGCCTCATCTGACTTTGAAACGATAAGAGGCAGCTTGGTGCGCGACTTTAACAAAGTAGTGACGGTGTCGGATGCCTTGGGGGAAGGTAGAAATCCGTTCTCGCGCATCCAATTATCATCGTAGATTTTCGACAGGTAGCGGAATCCCGAGTCCGGCAAGATGACCACTGCGATTTGGCCGGGTTTAAGGGCGCGGACCAGGTTGGATTTGAGCAATCCAGCGACTGCAGAGCCCGACGATCCACCCGCGAAGATACCTTCCTCGCGCACCAGGCGGCGGGCCATCTGGAACGATTCGGCGTCGCTGACCTGAACGACTTCATCGATCAACGCCAGGTCCAAGGTTCCCGGCAAGAAGTCTTCGCCAATCCCTTCGATCTTGTAGGTCTTCGGATGCGGGTCTGTAGGAACCTGGCCGTTCTGCCAGGTTTCAAACAACAAAGATCCTTCGATATCCACTCCCACCACCTGGATGGATGGGTTTTGTTCTTTCAGGTAGCGGGCTGTCCCGGAGATGGTACCACCGGTTCCCATCCCGGCAACCAGCACGTCGATTTTGCCGGCGGTTTGGGTCCAAATTTCGGGGCCGGTCGAGCGATAGTGCGCTTCTGGGTTAGCGGCATTGTAATACTGGTTGGCTAAGACGCTGTTCGGGGTTTCCTTGACGATGCGCGCTGCTACGTTGTAATAGCTGCGCGGGTCTTCCGGACCAACAGCGGTCGGCGTGATGACCACCCGCGCGCCAAAGGCCCGCAAAAAGCGTACTTTTTCGTCGCTCATCTTATCGGGCATGACGAAAACGCACCGGTAACCTTTGATGGTCGCGGCTAAGGCCAGGCCGGCGCCGGTGTTCCCAGAGGTGGCCTCGACGATCGTGCCTCCGGGGTGGAGGCGCCCTTCTCTTTCAGCATTTTCAATAATCGCGGCTCCAATGCGATCTTTGATAGACCCGGCCGGATTGAAGAGCTCGACTTTTGCCAGTACGGTCGCAGCCGAGCTGCCAAATACGATGCGGTTCAGGCGCACCAGAGGGGTGTTACCAATCGTTTCCAATATGTGGTTTCGGTACGCCGGCTGTGATTCGCCGGGGAATGTTTTCGGTAAGGTACGAGCGAAATTTGTTTTCATTTTCTTCCTTGACGAACCTGTAGAAAGCAAACGGCCAACTTAACGGAAAAACGGCAGACAGTGTCACCGGATGCGGATGAAAGCTTGCGGGAGACTGTGTGCCGCCGGGTTGGTTGGCCGAAAAGATCGTTACAGGTCGCGAGGCGGTCGGAGCAGTCCCCGCCTCATACAGGAGCAATAGTTTGAATAAACCTGGTCTGGAGTTATCATCATACTGTCAAGAATACGTCTCGATCATCATCAAAATTCTCACATTCACTCACAGAACGAGTATACCATAGGATCAAACAGCCTGGATTACAAAACCACCAACCAGTTATGAAACACGTGATAAATTCCAGGAGCGAGCACGTTGCCGCTCTTGCGCATGATCCAGCCCAGTAGCAGACCGAACCCAAACAACAGCGCCAGGCTCGCTCCTAGTTCCGGCAGTGTGTTGTGCTCAACGAGCAGCTTCTGGGGGATCTGCCCCCCGGCGTAGAGCGCTGATGCGGCGATCCACCCCCACACCGGACCCAACCAGGCTACCAGGCGCAACTGGATGAAACCTCGAAAGACGAATTCAACAGCCAGGCCTGCTGCCAGCATCGCTCCCAGGTAAGTCCACTGGTCCAGGTTTAGGCCGTTGAGGATCGCATTGGTTTTGTTCCCCAGGAAGAGTGAGATGAGCGCCAACCCCAGCCCTAGCTGGATTCCTGCACGCATCGTCGGGCGCGGCAAACCTGCACTTAGCATCGGCTGCCGCCGAACCAACAAGAGCAATAAAGCAGGGAGAGCAACTGCCAGTGCGAGGAATATCTGGCGGCTGAGCTGGGTGGAAGTGAAACGAAACACCGTTACCGCCCCTACCTGACCAAACAGGTGGGCCGGTGTAGCCGGGTCGATCGGATTCTGAGGAAAGCGTAAGGCCAGCCCGGTCAGGATTGCCGCTGAGGCCACGAAGACTCCCAGCGCCACCAGCCCTTCCCGCCGAGGATAGGCAAAGAGCAAGGGGCGCCGCCGGCGAAAAACCGGGCTCAACGCCAGCAGGATGGTAACAGCCACCACGCCGGCAAATTCCACCATGAAGAGCAGTATTTGTTGGAGCATGATCGTCATTTCCCTTCATCGGTGGACATAATGCTGGAATCGTCTACTTTTTGAACCACTTCACGGATCTCTTGCAGGCTAAGTTCGACTCGCTCTTCCATGGTGATCTGGCCGCGTAAGAATGCCCCCTCTTCTGTGGCGAAAGCGCTGGTGGTCACGTCTCCCCATACCCGCCCGGTTGCGCGGATCTCCAGCTTCTCGGCGGTGATATTACCGCGCACAACTCCGGCCACGATCACCAGGTTGGCGCGCAGGTGCTCGCAGGTGACCCGCCCGGTTTCGCTGACCACCACCAGCCCATGGAGCGCGATCTCGCCTTCGAAAGTCCCTTCGATGCGCACCCCGCCGTTCCCGCGCAATTGCCCAGCCCAGTTGATCCCCGGGCCGAGCACGGATGTCACACGTTCAGCCGATGCGCTCGGCGCTGGAATAGCGGGAGGATTACGCCGAAACATATTTACTCCCCGGCCACACTTCACCGGCATGCACCACCGCCCCTACAGGCACGTCCGCTTTGATGGTTGCCCCGTTGCCGATGCGGGCTCCAGCACCCACATGCAGCCCAATGTTGATGGTCGCATTCATTCCGATAAGCACCCGCTCACCGATGACCACCATCCCCGCCAGCATTGCGCCAGGTGAAATATTGGTATAGTCGCCTAGCACACCATCGTGGGCGACCGCCGCACCGAGATTCAGGATCACCCCGAAACCCAGGCGTGCGTCGCTGCCCGCATAGGCATGCGGGAAGAGCTGCACACCCGGTTCCAGGATTGCACTCTGCTCCACAAAGGCTGTCGGATGCACCAGCGCCGGGAATTCGAAACCCGCTTTCCGTAAGCGTTCGAACACGCTCACCCGCACCTGGATGTCGCCGATCCCGCCGACAGCGTTCACCGCGGAACAGATGCCTTGGGCGCGCAGCTCATCCAGGCGCGCACTACCGCCCAGTACCGGCGTTCCTAATACGGATGAGCCTGGCGGCAAGCGGTCGTCGATCACGCCGATAACCTGGTAGGCTGGTAACATGCGCACCAGTTCGATTACCGCCTTACCGTGCCCGCCGCCGCCGAATACGATCAGAGAGGTTGAATCAGGAGAGGGAGAGGGTATGGTTGGGAACAAGGAACCTCCACGGCTTACTTCTCCACGGTTCGGGCACGTTGTTGATGCCAACCCGCGCTCCGATGACGACTTGCCGGTCTGGGATGGGCTGGCCGGTCTCGATGAATAACTCGCCGCTTGGGTCGCACAGGTTCAGACCATTGAACGCACCGGTGATCGCCAACGCCTGGGTGAGTTTCCCCGGGCCGTCCGTCCAACCCTGGTTTGGAGTCGCGCCCGGCCTGCGCGGCGGCGGTGGGCGATGGGCTGCCATCTGTTCCAGGCCCTCTACCGGCCAGATCCCGCGCAGCAGCACGGCGGCCGGCTGATTGGGCGGTTCAGTCACCACGTTGAGCATCCAGTGCGCCCCGTAGGTGAAGTACACGAACGCATACCCACCCGGGCCGTACATGACGGCTGTACGCGCTGTACGACCGGCTTTCGCGTGGCAAGCCAGGTCTTCTTCGCCCTGGTATGCTTCGGTCTCCACGATGATCCCGGCCAGGCGCTGCCCGCCTTCCATACGCACCAACCGTACTCCCAGCAGCTCGCGCGCCACCTGTATGGAGCTCCGCTCGAAAAAAGCCTTGGGAAACACCGCCTGCATCCCTCAATTGTACCGTGAATTGGGGATAGGAACTCAATCCCGGATATGCCCTTTTGGGGCAGCACCGGGACCTTGTCCGCGAATTGTGCTATCGGCCGTGACCCGTATCTCGGGCTGTAATTCTGTTCACGAAGGTCCCCCATGTTCTGATGGTCTTTCCAGAGCGACTAAGCGCTCCAGAAGGGGGTTTCACCATTCGTGCTCGCGCACTAGCCGCGGGGACGCAGAAGCTTTCCTCGTTTGCCTGGATTGGGGGTTGGGATTGTTTGTGTCCTCACGGCGCTGAGAGGAATCTGCCTTACCGGCACTTCCTTGGGGCGAATCCGCGAACTATCCTTTCCGATTTGTGCTATATTCATATGAACAAGAGCCATCTGTACTGCGCGGGCTGTGATACTCCCACCGTTCGTGCGTATTATCTTTATGGAGTAAGAGATCAGGCTTAAGAAATGAGAGCTGAAAGGCTCCCCCGGCGCATCGTCTGGGGGGTCGCCCAATCCGAAACGATCCTGGATTGGGAGGCCGTATACACAGAGGCGCTCCCCCGCCTGTACAACTTCTTCCGCTACCGGGTCGGGAATGACCTGGTAGCCGAAGACCTGGCAGCAACCACTTTCGAAAAGGCGTGGCGCAAGCGGAATAGTTACCGTCAGGATCTGGCAGCCTTCACCACCTGGCTTTTCGCCATTGCGCGGAACGTTGCGAACGACTACTACCGGCGGCGTAGGCCAGAATTTTACCTGGATGAACTCGAATCGGATCCCGGAAATGTGCACCTGGCTAACGATCCGGCCGATAATCCCGAAGAAATCGCTCTCCGGTCGGCTGAATTTGCACGGCTTTCTGTTTTATTGCGCCAACTCTCTCCTCGCAGCCAGGAACTGATCGCCTTGAAGTACGGAGCTGGATTGGCAAACCGGGATATCGCTAACATGATCGGGATGACCGAAAGTAATGTAGGAACCCTGGCGAGTCGCATCGTTGCCAGATTGCGGTCCGAATGGGAGGTGGATCGATGAAAGACCCTTTCCTGGAGTGTTTCAGGGAAAAACCCCGACCAGAATTCTCCCGCAAGCTTTACCAGAAACTACAAGAACAAGACCACACCCGTGGCAGCACACCCCATCCCCTGCGCAAGAAACGCTCTGTCCAGGGGATGGCTGCGTTTACGATCGTCTTCGTGCTCACTTTGATCATCCTGCCCGGCGTGCTGGCCGGCCCGATTCGGACCAACCTGCACACCCTGCCCGGATTGACTTTCTGCGAGGTGGATCGCACGCCCGTTACAACCGCAATCAATCCCAATCCGTTGATCAAAAAAGCGCAGGTTGCCAGTCTACAAGATGCCCGACGCACAGCGAGCTTTCCGATCGACATTCCATCTTGGACACCCGAGAATTTTGTAATGCAGAACACAGTCAACCTGGTGGGATCGCTTGATAACAAGGAGGTTGACCGCACTGCCGTACCTGGCAAGGAGATCTACTTCGAACCGTATGCCGTAGGGATCACCTGGCGCGATTCGCGGACACCCCGCCGGATTCAACTGTGGGTGGTCAAGCATGGCATCTGGTTCGAGGGTCTGCCCAACCCCTCGATTGGTCGCGGCAGCTACCAGGCCACCGACATCAACCTCTGCTCTGGCGCCCTCATCGAGGGGCAGTGGAATCCGCAAACCCACCGCTGGGATAATTCCCGGGGGGGCTACCTCGTGTGGGTTGCGCCGGATTTGGATTATTACCTGGTGGCTTCAAACGGACGTTTCCCCACAGAAGACCTCAAGCGCATGGCCCTCGCCATGCAATAGGGATTGGCTGGAAAAAGGAATCGAATTCACTACGTGTTGATGTAAGGAGCGACGACTCTGTGTGAGCGCCCCGGGTTTCCCTCAAGATCGAGATTGTTTCCTAACGGGGGCGGGGCTCCCGTTCCATCATGCGGCGTAAGCCGGCATCGAGTGAAACCAGCGGCCGGTAATTCAGCTTCTGGCCGGCCAGAGTCAAATCAGCACGCATCCGCGAAACGCCCCCCTCAATTTTCGAGTTGTTGACCACTTCCGGATCGGCGCCGGTGATTTCGACCACCAGGCGAACCAGGTCACGCACACTGGTTTCGGTTCCACTGCCCACGTTGATGACCGCCCGATTGATGTTCGGACTGGTGGCGGCGGCGAGCATAGCCTCTACCACGTCGTCCACGTAGACGTAATCACGGGTCTGCTTGCCATCCCCATGTACCACCAGGGTGCCGTTCTGCATGGCCTGGCGCAAGAAAGCCGGGATGACCGGCGCATGCGCCGGAGGAAGGTGCTGGCCGGGTCCGTAGGCGTTGAATACACGTAAGCTGACGGTTTCGATGCCCCACAGCGAGCCGATGGTACGGATGTAGTATTCAGCCGCCAGTTTGGAGACGGCATAAGGTGAACCTGGATTGGGAGTGGCGTCTTCGCGCAAGGGCAACACACCCTGGTCCCCGTAAACGGCTCCGGAGGAGATGAACACCACCCGGCGCACGCCTACGTCGCGCATAGCTTCCATCAATGTCACTGCGCCGCCCACGTTAACAGTGTTGTAATCGCGTGGATACAGCACGGATTCCGACACGGAGACGCGGGCTGCCAGATGGTAGACACAGTCCACGTCTTGCAGCAACGTCCATAATTTCGGTCGGTCGTTGACATCTCCGCGGGTGAACAACACCTCCGGGGAGAGCACCTGTGGATCGCCGGCGGAAAGATCGTCCAGACCGCGTACTTGTTGGCCTTCTCGCGCCAGGCGGTTGGCGAGCGCAGAGCCCAGAAATCCCGCAGCTCCTGTGATCAAATACTTCATTTTCCCTCGTTACAATTCATACTGATACAGGCCGATTATAGCACAGGGCAGGTTGAGTTTTACGTCAGGCCGGCCCGCGGGTTGGCCATGACCAATCCTGGTAGGTGAACACAGCGCTGGGATTAGCAAGGCGCAAGCCACTGCGCCATCTTTCAAAGCTGTTAAGCGCGGAAGGCGGAATCTTGTTTATCATTAGAGCGGGTGTGGGGTTTTGACCGGTGGCATTCTCCTTGCAACGGTGGATCCAGTTATCGAATCATCAACTTACTACTACCGGTATTTGTCGAGGTCGCAATGAGATTCCGCCTGCCGCTTTTTCTGATCCTCATCGTCATTCTCCTGGTGAGTTCCGGGTCGTATGCGAGCCTATCTCGAGCCGCCGCACCCGAGTCGCCGCCTGTTCCGCCCGAGGTCACAGTAGCGCGGGCGCCCGGGCTACCACCGGACAGCGGAGCGCTGGTGCAGGCGGTTCAGGAAACGATCACAACGCGCAAGGATATCGCCGGTTTCCAGATCAACCAGATCGCCATCGAACGCATCCAGTATGCGGCTGATGAGAGCGTAGCCTTGATCTACCTGGATGCTCTCGACCCGGAGACGAGCGAACCGATCGCGCGTGAGCCGGGGCTGGCTATCGCCCACCGAGTGACGCCGGACGCGCAATCCAAATCGCTCCCTTCGGGATGGCAGGTGACCATGCAAGCCGACGCGACCTGGGCGGATGAGCTGAGAGCGCTGCCGGCCGGTTTGCTCGATGACGATTTGCGGCAGCGCTTCTTGAGCGACTCAGTCAGCGCCCAATCGACTGCTGGTTTGACGCTGGGCGGCTATCTGCTGCCATGGGCAGGCGGCCAGACCAAAAGCCTGACCTGGAGCGTGGGACATACCTCCTGCAACCCGATCAGCGATTGCGAATTTGCCTTCGATTTCGCCGACGGGAGCATGTTCCCACTGTTGGCGGCCAAGGGCGGGACGGTGTTCGGTTTCCGTTACGACGTCCCCAATAACAACCGCAGCGGGACGAACTACCTGGTGCTGCAGGATACCTCCACCAACCCGATCTCCTACCAGATCTACTACCATATGGCGCAAGAGAGCCTCCCGCTGGCATTACGCACCAAGGGAATGCCTGTGCGGCAGGGGCAGTATATCGGCAATGTGGACAACACCGGCTTTTCCAGCGGCAGCCACCTGCACTTTATGGTAACGACCAGTGCATACGGCCTGTGGGGCCCCTCGGTGGACATCACCTTCCGGGATGTGCCCATCAACTGGGATGCCGCCACGCAGGGAGGCCGCCCGCGCCTGCCCAAAGAAGCTGCATGGTACGGCGGCGAAGGCCAGGAAAAATATACCTCGGCCAATTTCGGTGCTATCCCACCCGAGGGCGCCATCACGGCTCCGGACAACTGGTTGGATTTGACCAGTCCCAGTGTCCACGTGGAAGGCTGGGGAAGCGACGACCTGGGTGTGACGAAAGCCCAGGTGGTGGTCAATTACGGCATTGGCTGGGTGACGGCCGGGGCGCCTGTGACCTTCTCGCCGGCTCAAAAGAAGGTGACCTTCGCGATAGACGCGGACTTGTGCGCATCCAACGTTCCGGATGGCCCGTTGAGCCTGTCAGCGCGGGTTTGGGACGTCGAAGGCAACCAGACACTGCAATCCCTGGGGGTACGGCAGGTATTCAAGCATGCCGGCTGCGGGCCAGTTAAGCTCAGCCGATTGTGCACACCCGCAGCGACCCAGGTGGCGCTCTATGCACAACCCTACTATTTGGGCGCCTGCCAGGTCTTTGAGATAGGCGATTATATGAACGACCTGGCGCTGGGGAGCGTTGGTGAAGACCGGGCTGCATCCATTATGGTGGGCAGCGCGGTAAAAGCTACCCTGTTTCGAGATGCGAACCTGCGCGGGAGGGCCACCACCTTCACCCAAACGGATTCCAACCTGGGGGACCACCCGATCGGCTCAGGTACCGTTTCTTCGATGGAGGTTGAATACAATTCCGCCATCCCATCAACACTCAGTATCCAGGCGCTGCCCCACTTGACCGCCGATGATTCGCTGACGTTCGCCTTCGTCAATACGGGTGGGGCGGAGAAATTCCAGGCGCAGCTCAGCGGCCCGGTGACCGATAGCTATGAAGGCTTGAACCCATACTGGCCGGTTGGGAACCTGCCCGCCGGAGACTACACCCTAACGGCCAAGGGATTCTCCAGCGCTAATGGGACGGATTATTTCAGCCAACCAGCCTTGATGAACTTTACGATTTCAGCGCGAGAAAACCTGCCAGCGGCTGCGAGTTTTCCCTATGCCGCCGACTTTGAGAGCGGCGCGCCGGGATGGACTACCTCAGGAGCGTGGTCCTTAACCCAGGCGCCCGGGCGTGGAGACCCGCCGGCGCTCACGGCTGCCTGGCGTTTCAATGCTGACGGTATCTGTACCGACGGTGCGCTGTGTGCGGGCGACCTGACCTCACCGCCCATTCCGCTGCCTGCCGGCGCACCGGCCTACCTGCGTTTCGATTACCAGTGGCATGGCGAGATTCCCACCCCGTACTGGGACCAACGCCGGGTGCAAATTGCCACCAGTACGGCGCCGGGCGGTCCGTACAGCGCATTCGCCGACCTGTATGCGCTATCGCTCGATCCGCCTGATACGTGGTTGACCAGCCCGGCAATGAGTGGGAACAAGATCCTGGATTTGAGCGCCTACCAGGGTAAATACGTGCGGATCCGCTTCAACTACAACACGCTGGATGGAACCGGCAACCAGGCCTCCACCTGGACGATCGACAACGTGGCGGTAGATACAACGCCTGTGTCAGGCGGCGCCCTGGCTTTGGATGGCAATTACAATGCCACGCCGGAAGGCTCAATCGAGATCAAACCGGACGAAACCAAAGAAGGCGTCATCTCTCCTGGTGGAGACATGGATTATTATCACTTTGATGCGCAAAAAGGCATCACTTACCAGGTGGACGTGACCACGAAATGGCCTGGCTCGACCTCGACGCTCGATCCAATGGCGGCGCTGATCGATTGGGAACAGGTTTCGTACCTGGCGGAGAACGACGACATCCAACCGGGAGTCAACACCGATGCGCGCGTCAGCTTTACGGCCCAGCAGACCAATACCTTCTACATCCGCGTCAAAGCCTGGAACCACCCGGTGGGCGGCGACAACCAGGCCTACCACATCACGCTGAGCCAGCCGGTGGACAGCACACCGCCCGCGATCACGATGCAGGTCCCCAATACGAATGGCTTTGTCCCGAGCAACCCGTTCACGCTAACGGCCACAGCCAGCGATAACGCGCCGACGGGAGTCAAAGGCGTCGATTTCTACTATCATCGCAACGATTGGGAAGGTGGAAATTGGATAAAACTCGGGGAGGGGGAGCAAGATGCCCACGAACCGAGCGTGTGGAGACTGGCGGTCAACCCAGGCGCCCTGCCGGAATCCAGCGGGCTGGCGTTCTGGGCTCGGGCAACGGATTGGGCGTTCAACTATGCCGGCGCGGTCTTCTGGAACGCGGTGAATGACCATACCGCCCCGCTCTCCGCGCTCCTACCGCTGCCGGGGAGCCTGAATGGCAACACGTTCTCCTTGACAACGAGCGCATCGGATGTCGTGTCGGGAGTCGAACGCTGTGAGATTCAGGTGAAGGTTGATACAGGCGAATGGCAGGCCTGGGCTCCGCCAGCGGGGAACGGCTGCCAGATTTGGTTCACCGGTGAGTTCGGACATCGCTATGCCTTCCGCACGCGGGCGGTCGACCGGGCCGGCAACCAGGAAGCCTTCCCCGAACAGGCCGAAGCGAGCATCCAATTGGTCGATCCCGGGCAGGGCGATGCGCTCGAGGACGATAATTCACAGGACAAGGCGCGTGAGATGGCGGTGGACGGAGGCGCGCAGATGCACGATTTCTATGGCAGCGGCGACCAGGACTGGGGCTGGTTCCAGGCGCAGGTTGGGAAGCAGTACATCCTGTGGACTCAGCCGCAAGGAGGGCCTGG
>JAQTMA010000073.1:14024-15716 GCA_028714615.1 Anaerolineaceae bacterium
GGCAGGCTAAAACGAACACCCGGATTGGGGGCGATGGTGTGAGCAGTAGAGGTACGGTGGGTGACAGCGGGTAGGAACTCCTGGGGAAGCACACTCAGGGTATCCCAACCAGCACTGATTGCGGCTCATTCATTGGATTTAGGGGGATCAATAATCCTTTACGAATCTAACTTGTTTTACCTTTTTTGTTGACTCTGATTCCGGTTCGTTATATACTCATTATCAAATCTACCAATTTGGGTAGATAAAAATAGCTTTATGCAATACTCGCCGGAGTACGATGCACGTATTTTAATTTCCACTTTTCACTACCTTAATCCAAACCTTTTTATATTCTCCAGGAGGGATCGTATCATGAACGTAAAAGGTCAGCACTTGCCGAAAAATCCATTCAAAGCAAGACCGTTGTATGGGATGATGGTGGTCATCCTACTATTCTCTTTGGGTTTGTCATCCACTGCTTCTGCCCAACAAGCCGGGCCATTTACAGCAACCCCATTACAACCAGACTCCAGCTATTCAATCCCCAAAAACCTGGTGGTCAGCCCGCAAGGCCTGACCAGCGTGATTGTTAAGTTAAAAGGCAGCGGTTTGGCAAGCTATCAAGGCGATATATCAGGATTTCCGGCCACCAGCCCGGCAGTAACCGGAGAAGCGCACCTGAATCTGACCTCTAGCGCCAGTGTCAGCTATTTAGGTTATCTGGATCAGAAACAAGCAACCATAAAACAACAGATTGCCCAAATCCAGGGCGCCCAGGTTGTCCAGGATTATCAGGTCATCCTGAACGCGGTATCGGTAGTCCTCCCCGTGAGCGAGGTCGAGCAATTGAGCAGCCTGCCAGATGTAGCGGCAGTCTATCCGGACCAGCTCGTCCATCCTGATACGGATAACAGCCCAGGATTTATCGGCGCGCCAACGGTCTGGACGGCCTTGGGCGGGCAGGAGAGCAGCGGCGAGGGAGTGATTGTCGGCGTAATCGACACCGGCATCTGGCCGGAACATCCCTCCTTCTCCGACCCCGACCCCTCCGGAAAAGCATATACAGCTCCATCAGCGCCGCCTTCCGGCGTAGCCCGCGCCTGCCAATTTAACGTGGGCGGTAATCCGGGAAATCCTTTTACCTGTAACAACAAATTGATCGGCGCCTACCGTATCATGACCACATATGATGCGTTTAACGTAGCAGACCCAGGCGCTTATACCTCGGCGCGAGACGAAGACGGTCACGGTACACATACCTCCAGCACTTCGGCCGGGAATGCGGGCGTGGCAGCCAGTGTTTTCGGTGTTTCACGCGGCACCATCTCCGGGATCGCCCCTCGCGCACACGTGATCATGTACAAAGCTCTCGGGGTGAAAGGCGGATACAGCTCCGATTTGGCGGCGGCAGTCCAGCAGGCGATCAAGGATGGCGTCAACGTCATCAACTACTCGATCAGCGGTGGAGCAGACCCCTATTCGGATGTGACCGAGCTTGCATTTCTGGATGCATACAACGCGGGAATCTTCGTTGCCGCCTCAGCGGGCAACTCAGGGCCAACGGCAGACACAACCGACCACCGCGGTCCATGGGTGACCACAGTGGCAGCCAGCACGCAGAACCGGGCATTTGAAAATACGGCCACGCTTACATCCGGTGCGGCAACTCTCACCGTTACCGGAGCTTCGATCACAGCGGGAGTTGGTACG
>JAQTMA010000073.1:15816-17339 GCA_028714615.1 Anaerolineaceae bacterium
GTCATGAAAGAAGATGGTTTGACGCCAGCGACCGCGTTCGACGATGGCTCGGGCCGGGTGGACCTGACCAAGGCCGGCGACCCCGGGCTGACGTTTGATGTCACCGGGGTGGATTACGCTGCCCACGGCGCCGACCTGTGGAATTTGAACTACCCCAGCGTGTTCGTTCCCAGCATGCCGGGGATCATTTCGGTCACGCGGACCGCGCACAACACACTTACCACACCCACCACGTGGAGCTTGAGTATCCAGGGAGCGAGTGGTTTTACAATCAGCGTTCCGCCAACCCTGACAGTGCCGGCGCAAGGCGACGGTGCTTTCAGCATCACCATCGACGCAAGCAACGTATCTCTCAACCAGTCCGGCAGCGCCATGCTCTACCTCAAGGAAACGAGCGGAGCGGGCACGCGCAGCCTGCACCTGCCCATCACGTTCATCCGCAAAATGCAGAGCATCACCTTGAATAAGAACTGCACATCACCCGCGATCGGTCCCGGGGCCACCACCACTTGTACCATCACGGCGATGAACAACGGATTTACGCCGGGATCCATTGCGATCAGTGATGTCTTGCCGGATCAGTTGAAGGCAGTGGCTGCCAGTGTAACCGGTGGGAAGGTAAGTCCCGACCTGAAGACAATTTCCTTCACCGGCAACCTGGGGCCAGCATCACCGCCGGACGTTACCATAGCCAAGGGTGCTGCAGCTAATTTTTATTTGGCACTTTCTGGCTTTGGAATTGCACCCATCTCTGGGTTTGGCGACGAAGCGATTGCTAACTATACCGTACCTGCCTTCACCTACGCCGGAGAGACCTACACTCGCATCGGCGTCGTCAGTAACGGCTACCTGGTCCTAGGAGGTGGTACGGGAGCAGATATCACCGCTAGCAACCAGAAGCTACCGGATGCAACTCCACCCAACAACGTTCTGGCGCCGTTTTGGACGGATCTCGACCCAGGTACAGGAGGTACAGTGAGTATCGGGGTTCTGATGGACGGAACCAACCGATGGATCGTGGTGGACTATAACCAGGTGAAAGAGTTCAGTTCAGCCAAAACGGACACTTTCGAAGTTTGGATCGGTCTCAATAGCAATACTCCTTCTGGCCAGGATATCAGTTTCGCCTACGGAACGGTCGGCGGAAACGGGGATCTTGGCTTTCTCACTGTAGGCGCCGAGAACAAATTCGGTAACCGAGGACAGAACTACTACTTCAAAGGAAGCGGACCGGTGATCGGCACTCTCCCGGTGACCAACGATGAATTACGGGTATCCGGTTCTGCACCTGTACCTGGTGAGAGTCACACGATCACCTTCGATGCCGTGCGCGATCAAAACGGAGCGTGGACCAACTATGCTCACTTGACGAGTAACCAGTTCCAGGGCGTCGAAGTCTTTGCAGCGCCTTGGCCGGCGAAAACCATCCTGATGCCGCTGGTTTTCAAGTAACCATTAACTCGCGGTAATACGATGGGGCGGGTCTGCCCTGGCAGAGCACCAGGGTCATGAAGACCCGCCCC
>JAQTMA010000074.1 GCA_028714615.1 Anaerolineaceae bacterium
TTACGATGCGACCGCGCTTTGCCATCGAGTTGGACGACCGCAGCCACGAGCGCGCCGACCGGGTAGAACGCGATGAATTCGTCGACCAGGTCTTTGCTGCTGCCAACCTCCCGCTCGTTCGCATCCCTGCGCGTGCCGGCTACAGTGCCCACGACATCCAGACAACCCTGGAGCGCGTCCCCGCTGTTGTGCTCCAACCAGGCCAAGCCGTCCCGGCAGCGGCACAACCAGAAACCGCCGAGAGCTTCCCGCCAGGCCAGCCGCCTCTCTGCCCTAAGTGCGGCGCCCCCATGATGCTGCGCACCGCCAGCTCCGGGGACCACGCCGGCAAGCAGTTCTACGGCTGCCCGAACTATCCCCGGTGTCGCGGCGTGGTTGCCTACCAGAACTGAACACCCGAGGGGTCCTTTGGATAGAACAACCAGGTTAACTGGGCGCGCTTATTACGATTTCCTCGCTTACTTGTTCTTTGGTCCGCTTGACGACCCGCTGCAGGCCTGTATCGATCGAGCCTACTGCGATTTCAACAGGACGCTGCACCACCTTTCGGCCGTCGAACACAAGACCGAGCTGCATCAGGCAGCGGTCGAGCAGATGCGGCAAAGCTTTGGGGAGGTCCGTGAGAGGGGAGCTGGGTGGGCAGCCTCAGACTTTGACAGGTGGCACCGCTCCACCTGCCAGGCCTTGTGCGAGCTGTATGCCCGCGGCGGTTTCGACCGCTTCTGCACCGGCCAGGCGCAAAAATGGGTCAACATGACCTTCAAATACATCTACACCCTGGGTGAGGAACGCCTGCCTGGCTACCAGACCGTGTATGCCTGCTGCCACGTCCCCATCGACAACATCATCATCGACCGGCTCACCCCTTATGGGCTGCCCGCTCTGG
This sequence comes from Anaerolineaceae bacterium, assembly GCA_028714615.1. Next base: position 887 of record JAQTMA010000074.1, read on the forward strand.
ACGGTGCCTGGAGCCGTATTTCATCCTACGAGCACTATCAGGAGATCCAATGTTGGATCCGCGAAACGTTTTTGCTCATTCCGTTGGATCTGGAGTTCAAGGCCTGGCTGGTTCCGACCGAGGATTTGACTGCCTATCTATCACACCAATAGTGGATTTATTGCACCTAAGGTCAAGCAAGCAGTTTGATTCTCGACTGGATGAAAAGGATAAATAAAAGCGCCCTCGTCGGTTTGAAATCATTGATTAAGATATAAGGGACTTTGGAAATCATTTTGCTCCAGCCATCTCAAGTAGCCATCTAGTTCAGGACCCCCAAGGTTAAACGCATACTCAACACCGAATATGATAATAACAACGAATAATTCATGCCAATCTGTATGGAGAATATTAAATTCGTGAAGAACTTCATATACCGTTTGATTATCTTCGAAAATGGCGTTGACAGGATAAATTGTTCTATATGCAAAAGGCCACGTTTCCCCTCGATTAAATCTCACATAACAACGTAATTGGTCTAATTCAATTTGATTAACCAATTCCTCGTTCCACTCTGGAACCTTCAGTACACGGAGCGCCAATGCTTCTAATCCGATCTTCCCCAGTAGACGGCTCATCATGCGATAGTCTGGCAGTACTGGTAATTCATCATTACTAAAAAATGGGATTTTCCCCCTTTTATTTGGAATAATTCGATCATAACGTAATAATCGGAACATTGGTGAGTCTAGAACTGGTTTTTCAACCTTTCGAGCAAAATAATTGTTACAAGAATCGCATACTGCTCCCGGAGGTAGAACCGATTCCTTATTACCGAGGGCCTCTGGTATTACATGCTCTCTGGATTTTGGCTGTTGGAAAGTCGATGCCTTACAAAAAATGCAACGCATAACCTTATCGCCCTATAGTTCTTGATTGTTATATATATGCAAAGAATTGGGGTGGAGTAACCCCATAGGTTTCAACCAAGGGGAGAGGATCATCAAAACGGGTAACTTTCCCTATTTTGATGGCATATCCTCGTTTCTTTTGCTCAAAATATTGATAAAAATATTCTTCTGTAATCCCTGAAGCACATTTCGTCTTATCCCAGAGTTCGTCCAAATCATCCCAGATTAGTTCTTCTACTTCAAACTCCCCAATCACCATCTTCAGAGGTGAAGATGCATATACAATTATTGTTTCCACCGGTTGTTTAAAGATCCTCCTCCGATATTCATATTTTTTCTTTCCAGTGAAAATCTGTAGTGCAAAATCGGGCTTAATTGACAACAATGCTTTCATCAGTGTGTGTCTCCTTCAGTATTAGTGCAAATTGCTTGGGTGAAATAGGCTCAAAACCCCTCGGCACGGATAAAACATCCTTAATTATCCCTAAATCAATCAAGGCTTTCAAATTTAACCGATTGGGAAAAGAATAGACATATAAAAAGTTGACTATAAAGGGTCTGCTATTCGCTTTATAGTTCCATTGTTGGAGTAACTCCAAATCGGTAAAAACACTTCGCTTTCTGCATAGTTCTATAAATTCTTTTGGATCTTTTATACCAGTTTTAATGTTTTCTACAATTCCGATGGTCGAGATTACACCTTTATAAATACCTCCAGTTCGATAAAAAACGATATTATCACCCGGTTTTAAATCGCGGTTCCATGAGCGGGAAATAAAGACTTTCCTAATTGCATTCCTAAACGGCTCATTTTCAATGAAATTGGCTGGCGACTCGGTTCGCAAAATTGAATCTGGAAATAAGTTCGTGTGATAATCCTGATAAATTGATCCAATGAAAGCACGGCTGTTGCGATTAATATATGGGTAAGTCAAATGGGGGTTGACAGCATTAAAACTTTTACGCATATCCCGTACATATACAAGTTCGTTTCCATCCGAATGTATCTTTTCTCCATGCCTGACAAACCCGAATTCCTCCAATAGGTTTATTAACCGTGCCTGATCCATTCTTTTTGGGAAAATTGTCACATATATTTCTTCCACTCTATTACGAATAGCATTGTCGAATATTATCTTAAGGAACCGTTCTCCTAGTTTATATCCGTTCAAAATAACCTTGAAGGTACCGATTTTCAAACGCCGTTTCCTCGAGAAGATAGGTATGATATCAGGGTAGGCTTCATTCTCATCTTCGATCTTTAGGTATAAAAATGCTGTAATAGCATTTTCGGAACGGCAAACATAAGCAATTTCATCGCTTTTCTTTACAAACCAATGATCAAAACCTGGGTAATCTTCTCGAAACGAATCAAAAAAAGTGTCTGATAAAGACACATTCCCAAATAGTTCCTTCTTTACAGCCAGAACTTTATAATCAGCCAAACCTGGATTCTCCGCGGTAACTTTCTCCAAAAATGCATCAATGGAAAAAGCACGGCTGCCAATCCCCAGTAATTCTGCTTTCCGTAGGATTTTCTTATCCTCGGTAATTAATAGATCTACGCGCCCTGAGTAAAGCTCATTCACTAATAATGTATCATTGCGATCATTGTCATTGTGATCGAGAGGACTGCATATTCTCTGAACATCTGCTTGTAAAGAAGTAGGAATAGTTAATATGTTGTAAGAATCAATCTTAATTCTGAATGCTTCGAGTGTATTGCCAGGCTTAAGTTTTTGGATTTCACCCACTGTTATTTGGTGAACACATTTTGTATATCGTAAATTATCCAACCAGCGAAAGAGAACACCAATTTCACGATGGATGACTACAGGGCTTTCTCGATGAATAATAATATTCGTATCCAAGAGCACTTTCATTGTTCCCCTCCTGTATTTTATTGGCTCTAGTTTTCTGTTAAATATCCCCTTGAAGTCGCAAATCCAACGCCGACTTGAATAGCACTCTCACCTATGGATTGATAAAATCTTCCCTAAATCAGATTTTATATGATATTAATAAACCAGCATTCAGGTGTTACCTGTATGGTTATATTGACCTCATTCGGAAATATCTCCACCTAGGCATTCTTTTTTCTCCAAGACCTTATCTCACCCCTCATAGCGTGGCTTGAGCCGGCATTGAAGAAAAACTTCAAACAAGGATAGAGCGAGCGGTCCTGTGTCGGAAAGAAGATAGAGATTGGTCCTGCAGGTATAACGTCGAACCCACTCTCCAACACTTTCAACTGGCGGTACTATCACACCAAGAGACGACCAGAAAGTGTTGTCGTTCAGCAGTGATTTGGCTAGGTTGCTTGCGGAGCTGCTAGGCAAGTAATGCTGCGAGACAAACCGCGCACCAGAATTCGGTCCAACTTTTCCGACTTTGAGCACTACCTCATGGGGGTCGGGCATCCAAAAAACATAGACGGCCTGCTTGCCTTTTGGCAAGCTAACAGGCCTATGCGGGCAGGGAAGCTCCTGGTGAGTTATGTCCTTCGTAGTTATGGGAAGACCAGCTAGTTGCGCTACCTGGACGAAGTCAGTAATGAGCATTTCGATTCGATCCATAGATGACCTTATATTCTTTCAGATCAAGTAAAGCGGCTAGTTAATCGTGCGTTTGTTTTCCAAGTATTTCTGCCCCTCTTCCGTAATTTCCCAGACTCCATTCGGTGAATGACTGCTCAATAACCCAGCATGCACCATCTTCAACCGCGCCCACATCGCGGTGTTTCGCCAACGAACGCATCTCCCGCTCGGCAAGTTATGGCAATCAACCTCATTCAGAATGTCTGCCATCAATTCTTCCACCCGGTCAAGCACCAGGCCCGCTTGTCCTTTGCCGCCCATTTCACTAAGCACCTTCATGATCGGGAGCCAGAATCGTTCTTCATGCGTTCTCTGCCCACGAGGAGTCCGTTGATTGTTGTTGATAGGTTGGGGATTGGTGACTGGAACAGAATCCGGAATGACCTGGGCCCATTGATCCTGGAGCTGATGCACAGTGCTTAGAACAGCCTGGATCTTTTCCACTCGGTCGGCCGTTTCACGAACTCGCGTGGTATCGCCATTGGTGAAATATGATGCGCCTTCTTGTTGAGCTTTCCCTAATTCCTTATTTGCTATCTGTTTCAGCGATGCAAAGGCTTCTTTGGCCTCCATTTTCCCCTCCTTAGTACGCGAACCATCAATGCTTGAAATACCCCAATTCATCCAGTCGACGCCGGGCTTCGGCGACCTCTGACTGGGTGAACAACGATTGAAACCGCTCTTGCAGTACAACGGTCTCCATCGATTCGCACAGCAGGTCCAGTTCCCAGAGTTTATACAGCCCGGCTTGAGCTTCCGTCTTCGCCAGTAGCTGCCTTGCGGTTTCAACTCCACCATGTTCTTCCAGCATCTGGATGAAATAGGTGGCGACATATCCCCGTTGGCGTGCAGCCTCGGATGTGCCTCTTAGGGTGGCGGTGAATTCGTCTTCAAGGCTCATCGTCAAACTACCCCCATTGGTGCCATCAGTTGATACCGATGGCACAATAATTGGTGAAGTTGACCTTCGGCTGTATAGCCTCGTGGTGTGTTTTCGAAAGCCACTGCTGAAACAATGGCCGCAGCAATTTCCTCTTGCTCCCCTAAAAGCCCTACTTCTTGAAAATAATAGGCCTTCCAGGCTTGAAGGTAATAAGTTTTTGGATCAAAGCCCTGTGGAAACGGCAGCTGGCTCGGTCTAGGGCAAAACAAGAATCGGTAATATCCCGCAATGAGATCATGGCCATCTTGCAGAACGCGGTGATCAAAATTATTTACGTTGCGAATGATGGGAACAAAGTCTGGGAACTCCCAGGTATATCGGACATTCAACAAGTAGTGATCTGCGGCACATCGATAGAGCAACCACAACGTTTCCGAATAGGTGTCGTGCTGCACCCACTTCAAGGTGTCATTCTCGTCACCATCGAAACTGTTCCCGACGTTCATCTAGCGCTCCCCTCCTTACAGCACATAGGGAATTGCTCCACTACACTTCTAACGTATTCAGCAGCCCCTTCAAAGCCACCAGTTCTTCTTTCGAGAGGGTGACTCCCTTGCCCATCGTCTGCCCATCCGGCGACCATTCGCGGATATCGTATTTCGGTTCCCGGTCGTTCCAGGAGATCAGGTTGAGCTGTTTCTCCCAACCCTTGGAGGTTTTGGAGAGAACGCCGATCTTTTTGACGATTTCAAATTTGATGTCTGCCATTGTATGACCTTCCAGTGTCAAGCCCAATTCAGCCCGATATATTTGACAGTCTCTTCCGGGTCGAGCTGGCGAGTGGTGTTCCCGGAGCGAATATAGAATTCTTTTCCAGGATCGCCAACCAGAAATGCTGGTATGCCTCCACGTTGGACATCAATTACACATACAGCTTTATCTTCAATTTCCTCAATCCGAGTTTTGATATATGGATAAAATTCAGCACCGATATTATCGACCATAAGGGTGTTGAGTAGATTGAGGAATTTATCCGTTGAATGGTCTACCAACCCCAAGTCATTACTCAGCCCATAAATATTCCCGTTATCTTCTACCCCGATCACCAAAGTACCGCCTTCACTATTGAGGAAAGCTGCGACTGTTTTCAACACGGATTTCCTTAATATCTTCAGCTTTTGACCTTGAACCACGTCCCACTGTAGTGTGCTCTTAAATTCAAGGGTTAGGCTTTCTCCGAGTTTGACCAGCTCGCGAATGGCACGGGCATGTTGTAGTGCAGGTTCGGTAACCAATCCATTGAAGAATTCATTCATCTTCAGGGCAAGTAGGGAGCGTCTTGCTTCCAAAAAGTCCCGGTACCGTTCAGGTTTCCATAAGTTCGGATCCATTGGTACAAACTGCTTTGCTAATGCCCCTGGATAGCGCTTCTCTACTTCAGGAAGATATTCTGCGGGTGGCCGATTTGATATTTCATGATTAGTGTCCGCGGTTAGAAATGCGCGATTAGCAATTTCATTGACGATCATTCGATGTAGGTGGTTTTCTTCGTCGTACCCATGCTTGTATAAGTAAGAAGTGGGAAAGATGTGGTGGCTGTGGATGGCATAATTCGGACCGGGATGACTGCGAAGCGGTAACCCATTAAACCAATCCATTGCTCCATTCGATTTCGCTAAAATATATGAAGTTAGGTAAAGGGGGTGCTGAGCTGCTCTACCATCCATATCTGCTGGTTTAATCTCAATCCGACCACGTTGATCCACAATGGCGTTCACCAAAGCATCCCAGGGACTTTCTTGTTGAATGATTTGGGCTACATCGTATTCAAGCTTTTGATCCGTTTGACCGCTATAACGTGCCCAAGAGTTGGCAAGATACATCCATCGGATTGCGCGTCGCAATTCTTTGTCGTTTGGAAATTTACATTTGTTCAATGATAGATAAACGATGATTGGAACCAAAACATTTGTCGTACTTAGATCCCAGGTTGAGTGAATATACGCCCGATCAGGTAATAGACCGGCAATGTAATCTAGGATCTTGGATAAGGTTTCCCAACCAGTTATTAGTTTTTCTTTTGGCTGTTCATGGATAGTCTCATATAACGCACGTTTTGCCACGATGCCTGTAAGTGATCGGACCATAAAAGTCAGATCGTAAAAATAATGACTTTGGTTTAATTTAACGATTTTTTCTTTCATTACTCTACGAGCTTGTGACCAGCGGCCAGTTACATGCGTCAATGCAAGTTCGGCATCCGTTAATTTCGTCCCCTGACTATTGATCCAATCGAATATGTTGATTGATTCGCTGAGAGAAGCTTTTAGGGGAACGGTTAAAACAGGTAATTCCGTCTGTACAATATTCTTCAAGGATGTCAGGTGATTGTTATATTGCTGTGCTAACTCAAACTCCTTCGCTCCGTCTTGAGTTTGGGCTGAGGCAATTTTGAACACGTTGATTTCCTGCCCTACGAAAACATCAACCACTCGAATCCAAACCAGATTTCCTTTCATTACAGTGGATTGATAATATTGAAAATCACCATTTTCCAGGCAGAAATAGAGATCGCGCGGATCGGTCTTAATATCCTGATCTGTGTAATAGGGTGGGATGTTTCCATTGATTAATAGATACAGGGTGGTTAATCTTTGCTGACCGTCCAATATCACGCTGATCAGACCCAATTTATCAGGCAACTTCTTGACATTCTTTAGTTCTGGCGGGGAATCAGTCTTCCAGAATAACAACGAACCAACAGGGTATTCCCTGACCAGAGAAATGGTCAGTTTTTTCGCCTGATCTTTATTCCAGACGTATTCTCTTTGGAATTCAGGGAGGACGATATCTTGAGTACGGATGCCATCTAATAGTTCACTGATTTTCATTCTTTTTCTCCCGGGATTGTTCCGTGTATTCATGAACCCTTACAAGATCCAATGATCACTACATAAGGTTTTTCCAATTGCCTACCTGGTGCGCTATGGATAAAGAATGAGATCCATATCGCGTTTCATGGTTTTTCTCTCCCGAAATTACCCGCACGAAATTACTCTACTAACCCTTCACTGCACACAATCACCGGCAAGGGGTTTTCCTCGCAATCGGAATACCGACCCACTTCTCTTTGTAACCCATACCGCTGATAAATTTTCCCAAGGGCGGCTAATAAACCCAAGCCTCTCACATCGCGATTCTTCAAGGCATTCAATTCTTGACGGACAGCCTGGTATAGCGGACGTTTGAATATTTCTGACATCTGGCTGATTTGCCCTTGCACATCAATACTACGGGTTTGGCCCATGAGCATTTGTAATTCTTGCAGAACGTACTTCTGAGCGGTTATTAGGGCAAGCGTATGAGTTTGTTCTGATTGCCTGGCTTTAACCTCTTCTTTGAATTTTTGGTAAATTTCCATGACCTTACCGTTATACCCATCAGGCAAAGGCTTGGATGTTGTATCAGGAGTACATCGCATAATATTTAAAATCTTCGGAATTTCCCTTGTTCGAACATTCCCCTGAAGGTCAGCGAAGTAAAGCTGGCGGTAATTACCTGCCCGACAAAGCAAAATCGTCCCATCTGGTTCATGGTCATATCCACACCGAATGCCATCTTTAAGTTCAACAATACGCCGGAATGTCTCTGGATCGTCTTCTTTTAACTGACGCATGATTTCTTGGGCCTCATTGAGGTCTACCAATTCATCCTCATCATCCTCGCCAAACTGGCCGGGATTTTGGTTCTGGTAAATCGCATAGAAAGCTTCCTCATTCAGCTTTTCGCCCGGATCGAGAATGGCGGAGTCTTCTCCAATGGTGTCATGAATCTCTTGAATTCGGTGTTGGAGTTTTTCTTTAAGCCCCAGGTTTTTTTCTAACCCGGTTTCAGGCAAAAAGTTGAATCCCCAAATCTCATCATGCTCAGTACCAATCCGATCTATACGCCCAAATCTCTGAATGAGCCGCACCGGATTCCAGTGTAAGTCATAATTAATCACTTGGTCACAATCCTGCAGGTTGAGGCCTTCACTGAGCACATCCGTTGCGATCAGGATTTTTATTTCAGGTGCGCCATCTTTCGGTTTGAGCTCAGGATTTGCTATCGGTGCAAATCGCCCAACCAGGTTTGCTTTGTCTTTATCATTCCCATAGATAACCTCTATACAGGGATCCCCGTCGGAATTAAGGTTTTCAAATAAATACCTGGCTGTATCTGCATAAGATGTAAAGATTAAGCATTTGTGGTCGCAAAGTGGCCGATCGAACTTCCCGCCATCATTCAACCAGGATAATAACGTCTGCAGTTTATCATCCTGATCTGGACGGATCGGTTCGACAAGCTCATACATTTTCTGAAGGATGGATAGATCATGCTGGATATCAGACCGAAGTGCATCGCCGAGGAAATCGTCCAGCTTGTATTTGCCGCTAACCTGGGTTAGCGCATCAAACAGTTCTTGTTCTTCATACCGATCCGATTCATAGAGCAGTCGTTGAGCATCTTCTCCGGCCGGGATAATGGCTTGATCGAGGGCTGCAATAAAGGTCTCATGAGATTGGATCATACGCTTCAAGGTGCAGCGGAAAGCCTCGACGCTTGACTCCAACCGCTTAAATAGGGAAACGCGCATCAAACCGCGCAGGTTTATCCCGGCCCTCTGGAGTTCGTTATAGGGTGATCTATTTTGTTTTTCCAGTTTAACGTACCGCCAAAGGCCATAACGGGCATAGGTCAATCCTGGTAGGTTAAAACCCATGCCAGGGAACAATGGTTGTTCAACGTGGTTATTTTGCTGGGAACTCAAATATTCACGGAGTTGTTTGTATAGCCCTTTATAGGTCTTTTCGATTTGGTATTCAATGTTTTGAAGTGCCCGTTTCGGGAAAAATTGTGGCTTACCTGCGACAAAAACGTAGGCTCGTTTCTCGCCGCGTCGATAGGGCCCAAAGTTTTCTGCATCTACCCTTTGATGGGTATTCGCGTCGACACCGTACCAGCGAAGGATATCGTTCCGAGTTCGCCGGATAAGAACGTTACTCAACAAGGGCGGCAGTTTGCGTTCACCCTCTTCTATCATTTTGAAGTAGCGTTTCAAATTTGGTGGATCTACTGGCAGCAATGTGAGATCGCCGCGATGGAAAAGCATAATTTGATGATAAATATCCCAGGCCGTTTTATTTCGAGGAGTAGCCGTCAATAGACAGCACCGCCGGTCTCCCGTTTGCAGGTAGGCTTGCAAAAGCTTATAGCGTTGTGTGCCAGGGTTTCGGAAGTTATGGCTCTCATCAACTAATACAAAGTCGCGGTCTCGATAGTTTTCATCGTCGAGTAAAATGTTCGTACCATCATCCGTGTCGTGCAATATTCCAAATGAAAGCACCCGGGCATTCAGCTCGTAGGCTTCATTGTAATGTTCCCACATCATTAATAATGACGCCGGGCATAAAATGAGGCTTCTGGCCCGATCTGTACGCTCAAAGTGTTTGACGATAGCAGCCCCAATATAACTCTTCCCCAAGCCAACCACATCCGATACAAAACAGCCGTTGTATTCCCGAATAATTTGAGCGGCTCGACGGACTGCATTGCGTTGGAATTCTGTCAGGACAGCCGTTATTTCACTTTGCCAGAGAAATTCAGCCTCCCTTTCGCCTCCTAACCGGTCTTTGACCAGCTCATATAAGGTCTTGAGATAAACGTCATACGGTGTTACTTGCGCTAGCGGCCACCCCTGGCGAAGCTCTTCCATTAACCCTTGTTCAAAGTCTTGTGATTCTGCCCAAAGGGTTTCAAACCATTCGGCCAACTGAGCATGATTCTCATTACCATGTACCAGAACATTAAGTTCCGTATTGTTGTTAACGCCGCTTAGGGTGAAATTACTGGATCCAACAACGGCAATTCCTTTTTCCTGGCGGGGGATTGGACTTCCTGCCTGGTCAAAAATAGGAGCGTAGTCAAATATATACGCTTTGGCATGCAGCCGGCCTTTGGTATAAACACGGACCTTCAATCTATCTTCGCTAACCAATTGCACCAGTAAGCTGACGATTTGCTCAGCATCATCTGTTTGATCCATGACAGCAATGCTTTCCCCCACCGCTTCAGCCGTCTGTTTGACTCGTAGCATTTGCTCAATTCTTTTTGGGAATGCTTGAACTTCGGCAGCTTCTTGGATCTGCTCTAATCGACGATACCCCTCGGCAATCTGTTCGATTGTCTCTCGATTAGAAGTATTACCAATCAAGAGGCGCAATTCTTGAACATTATTGAGGACATTGCTAACCGATTCTAAACCAGACAGGAAGAAATAGCCGACTGCGAACCGTGCAGCTTTCGTGCCTGGTAGAATGGTACGGATCACTTCTACAAGCTTTTGGTTATGATTATCGATAATGTCATTGGCCATATTTTTGCTCTATTGAGAGATGCACTAAATAGCGAATTGAGGGGTTTCACTCCAAATTTTTCCTTCAAGCAGCCGGCCATTGCGTTTTTTTCTGACTCCTCCCCATTGTTTGAAAAAGAAGGGGATCGAAGAGGTTATGCATTGGTCACGAATATCAATTACCCACTTTTGTTCGATGGGGCGAGCTCCTGGGCCTGACTCTCCACCGGTGATAACCCATTTAATATCGCTAAGATTTAGATTGGTTATAGGCCCTAAAAGAGGCTCTAAGGAAAGGAACTTTACTTGGGCATGTGACTGGCGCAGATCATCGATTCGAAAATCATAAACTTGACTTTCAACCGTGACACCCATCCAAACGTTTTTCGGCCAATCTAACTGCGAATCTACCTCTACGAGCCTTGAGGAGCGCTTTGTCAAGATTTGAAATGTGTGCCATGAAGCCTCCTTCATTACATTAAAAATCTTTTCAATAAACTCTAAGGGAACTTCTTCATGGAATAAATCGCTCATCGAGTTTACGAAAATGACCTGGGGCTGTTTCCAGGTGAGGGGAAGCTGGAGAACATGATCATGGAGTGTCAATTTAAACCCATTGCTGTAATTGTGTTGACCCATTGCTTTGAGACGCATGGCCATGCGTTCTGCATAACAGTGTTTGCACCCCTGGCTAATTTTTGTGCATCCAGTTATGGGATTCCAGGTGGACTCAGTCCACTCAATGCCCGAATGGTTGCTCATAAGTCCTACTCCTTTCCCTTATAATAGCAAAAATTTTCTACCATGGCACATTAACAGAATTTGGTTTGCCCATAAACATTTCGATTCGTTACTTCTCTCCAGAATTTGTTTCCCAATGGATGTTTGCTGGCAAAGATCAAGCGATATAAAGGAGCATTACGGCCTGTATTTCGCATGAGCGGTTCATTTTCTTTAATCTCTACATATCCCAAAGATTTTAATTTCCCTTCATACAGATCCAATAACGAACGATGCAAACTCTGGATTTGTCCTAATTGATATTTTTGGTAAACATCCCGCCATTCCGTTCCACCAAAATAAGCGTCAATTTTAGTGTATTCTGGATTCTGAAAATCTTTTCGTATTTCGCGGGTCAGCCCCATTTGTGGGTAATAAATAATTAGATCCATCCTTTGTATCTTACCCAATGAGGCAACGGTGGTCCATTCCAATTCAAAACCCTCGGGATCGAGAAATGCAAGATTTAAAGAAGGCCATTTGTCTTTAAGGTATTGTCGATCAATCGCTTCAATTTGCTTAACGATACTGGTTACTACCTGGTTACTATTGCCTACTTGATACTGAATATGAGCAGACTGGTCTGATGAACCACAGCGAAGCTTTAGGGCATCTATTGCGGTCGGGTCGGCATCGACAAAAAAATACCGGCTAAAAGGATATTCAAGTTTCATCGAAAGCAACGGGGAACCTAACATGATCTGGTTCGTACCGCGGATCTGACATTTCCCAGGCCCAGAAAACAGGTCAATGAAATGTAATCCTCTCCATGGCTTTGTTCGCATTGAAGTCGTAAAGATTTTTAGATATCTACAAAGATAATCCAATTTTTCGGTTGCCCATGCACCAGTCCTTCTCATGAGCAATCCATCTTCCTCGCAATTCAAATATTGGTGGCCCGGATTAGTCATCGTTGCAGTCATATGCTCCCCTTGTCCATGAACGATTCTAACCACCTGGTATAGTCCATTTTTCCAATGCCCTGGCTGTAATATTTAGCGGATGGTCCGCTCCATTTTGATTCCCCCACACACGTAATTTTTTTCCAGGGAAATATTTAACACTGATGGAGCGGCTTCCATCCTCCCCTAGATCGATACATCCGTCGAAATCTCCTGCTTCAAGAAAGCATACATGCATTGAATCCTTATGAATATTTTTATCGCCGCAAACCAATGCAAAATACACTTTTTGATCCTGACGTAATCGCTGGATTTCTATCAGGTTGGCAGGAGAGAAGGTGAAAATCCACACTAATGCATCTTTCTTGCGCACCTGCGGGTTGGTGCTGAATTTGATATATAACATGACTTCATCGTTGAGCTTGTAGGCTGACCAACATTCTTTCGGATTGGTCTCTACCATGCACAATTTCACTGGATGCCCACTGCGCAGCAATTTCGTTAGTACTACACCATGAAAAAGTTCAAAGAGATCGATAGACATGATTCCCCTTCATTGAGTAATTATTCATATAACTTCGCCACCATTTCATCCAATTGCCTTTCTAGTTCTGCAACATGCTTTGCTGGAATCTGCGGCAGCGGGTAGCCATATTGCTTCCATTCCCCCAAAATTTTATCTACCAGCTTTACAAAATCCATCTGCTCATCCATTGGAATGGATGCAATCGGTAATTGCTTCCAGTCATCCGGATATACATGTATCTTGCTGCGGCGTTTGGCTTTTAACCAATTACGAGTAAAGGATGAGTTCATCACTGCCAGAACATACTTCAGGTTAAATCCACGCGAAATCTGTTCTCGTTCAACTCGGTTCCCCATTGGGTCTTGGGTACGATATTTTGTTGTTTTATTTATGGACTTGTTAATAATACCTTCGAGCAAATACCAGGGTACAAATATGCATGATGTATGAGTGGTAAATAGTTTTTCGTCATCTAAGACAACTGGTGGGCCATCTGATGATACAACTAGAGAAATAAGCTTAGGTCTGGCCTCATGTAAATCAAGAAACGTAGGACGTGCAAACTTTTTTGGCGCTCGTTCAGTACCCCATTCAAGATATCGTATCCTTTTGACATACCAGCGAGTTATGTCTTTACCTTCAACAAATGGTTTAGGATGGGTAGCATCTTTTGTGTTTTCTATTAAATCATCTGTAACAAAATCTCCTCGCCAATGTCTTTCATCTGCATTTGCACGAAGGCCATAACTAATGTAACAGATATTATTTAGTGGGATAGAGTTTTGATTTTCCCCAATATTTTGAGTAGCGTCTTGTTTAAATAATTCAGAACCATATTCAATCTGATATTGTGTTAATACATTTTGGCAGTTTTCTTCGAATTGATCACGGTTGCCCCAATGTTTCATCCGAATTGGCGAATGGGTATCAGTCACAGTTCTTTTGCTAAAGTGTAAGATAGTATTATTTACTCCTGCATCAAACAGGTCAATCTCAGAGCAAAAATCAATTCGTTCTACACTAGTATTTTCCATGAAAAACTCTTGTGACTTTTTTGCATACTTTGCCGCATTATAGGCATCTGGTATGATAAAAACCATTTGACCCCCGTACCCCAAAAGCTGGTAAGCTCTCTCTAAGAAGACTATATATAGATCCCATTTCTCATACAGCGTTTTAAAGATCTTGGCACTTATCAACTGATTGCGGTAGGCTTTCCATTCCGTGATTTCTTTCCGGCGCTCGCTCTCAACTTTTATATGCTTGAATTGTGCGTCAGCACGTACAAAGGGGGGGTTAGCCAATACGATATCAAAACCGCCTTTGTGTTGTTCATTAGGGGTGAATATTTCAGCAAATTCTACACGCCAATCGAACTCATTAGTTCCTGATCGACGCCCAGCCCACGCCTGAATATTCGTGTGTAGATCAATAACCTTTTGGTAATGAGCATGCTGCTGTAATCCATGCGAAAATCCATAGATGTTTTTCGCAATCTGATATTGCTTTACAATGTCTACACTTAAGTTGGAGAGTCCGCCTGTTGGATCAGGAGCCGTCAGGCTATCGCCAGGTTCGATCTTAAAATCCAGGTTTGGTAGTGCTACATCCAAATCAACTTGTTCTAATGGGCTTCGAGAATCATCCACTACTAGTGAAAGCCATAGACGCAGCTTGGCAATATTCACTGCGAAGGGATCCTTATCTACTCCAAAAAGGTTGTTTTGTATAACCTCTAGCTTACGCTCATATATTTTTTTATCGTCGATTTGGTGTACCACAAAGAGAGCCTCTCGCAAATCCAATAATTCATGCAACATGCCTAATAAATAAGCACCAGAACCGCATGCGGGATCGCAGACCCTCACCTCATGCAGGGCTGTTAAAACTTTTTCTGGATTCACCAAGCCAACAGGGTTTCGTTTTTCTACATAACTATCTAGGGCGTTTTCAGTTTCCTCAGGGCAACGATCCCGCAGGTACCCCTTCAGCGCTTGACGACACATAAACGATACTACCGGTTTGGGTGTATAGTAGCTGCCGGTTTCATGTCTTCCAGTTACAAGCTCTTCAAAGATTTTCCCAAGCATTTCGGGATCAACAGCAACTTCAACATCTAGTGGTGTGCTCTCGGTTATGGTGAAATTAAAAGCATACAAAAGGTCTGTCAAAATTGAAACGATTAGACTATCAGGGAAAAACCATACATGATCGCCTTCTTCTTCCTTAAAGAGCCCACCGTTTAGAAATGGAGCTTCACCCGCTTTTTCACATAGTACTCTGAACTTTGGATCCTTAATCCGGTTACGGCCGTCTTTATTGTTCAAAGTATTAAAGAAAAGCAAGTTTAGACGGGAACGATGAAAGCCATAACCACCCAGTTTGTCCTTCTCGTTTTGCCCGTAGTCGAGCATTAGCGCGCCCAGGTATTTCTTGTTGCCATTGAAGGACAACCACCCCTTCCGTTCCAAAAACATTAAAAACATGAGGCGGTTAAAAAATCTTTGGACGAATAAGCGTCGCTTTTCTGTAGTAATTTCTTCTGATAGTGGCAGACTAGCTTCAATCTTCTGAAAAACATCTCGGTATTTATTAAAGAAGTCACGGGTTACTGCTTCTACATCAAAAGCCTCATTATGATGATGTTGAATAACTAACGGTGATATTCCAACAAAATCTGTGGATAGGCTGGCAATATCAATCAGGCTTAATCTCTCAGTGGCTGTTCGTAATCCCTCAGAAGGCCCAACTGTAATTCGCCTAAGAACGCGTTTTGCTGTTGATTCATCATCCCGTCCAAATTTTGTGTTGACAAAATGCCAATTCGTTTGATCTTGATCAGAGAAAATATACAAAGAGTGAGGATGGTCAATTAACAACTTGGCGATCAATCGACGTTCATCGTCAAAAGGAAGTTTTTGACTCTTCAAACGACAATATACGACATGAAAGCCGCGATTCTCTCCAGCGGCAGCGAATAATAAAGGTGCTCCAACAATTAAGTCTTGTAAAATGGCAGGCCATTCGCGAATTGGTAGACCTTGGTTAACCTGTTCATAATTTAATTCAGTCCAAAATAGTTGCTTTAGCGCATCTATCTTGCGACTCGGAAGTTTTTCGAGAAGGCTCTGGATCGTCTGCCGAAATTGTTCTGCCATTATGCAACCTCCCTATTTGAGGCTCAGATGCCTATCCCTCAAATTCAAAAAGCCGGTAGTAATAATCGTAAAGTGGTCTTCATGGGCATTAATTTTTTGGACACGCGTATTGATCAGTTGAACCACGCATGATGGTGACAACTTAATGTTTGTTATACCAATACAATTGCACATTATTTGATTGTGCAAGGGTTTTTCTGTAAATTCCGTCAGGTTATTCCCATCGGTTTCTTAAAGTTCCAAGGAACGGGTTGTGGAAAAGTGGAAAGGTGAAGACTTTTCCACTTTTCCACAACCCCTACGACT
>JAQTMA010000075.1 GCA_028714615.1 Anaerolineaceae bacterium
GAAAACCATATCCTGCGATCGACTTATATTTTCGGCGCGAGAAGCAGCGGCCGAATCCGCCCGCTGAACCGGACGCATCCTCGGAGAAGGCCGATCAAACGGAATAATCGAAAGGAAAATGGCTGAAACCAAAATTGCCCCGATTTAACCTAGGAGCAATTTTTGATTCCCATGTCTTTGTGTGGGCGGAACAGGGCTCGAACCTGCGACCTTCTCTGTGTAAGAGACCAAAGGTCAATAGCCGAACCGGAGTCCGCATACCTATAAGAAATTGATGATAACAAGGTCTACGATTAAAGGGTAATTTTCGCGGGAGAGACACCCGCTAGTTGATATCATAATAAACATTTAGGATAAGTAATTCAAGTGTCAAAAATCACTCATCATTACTGCTTGGCAATGTTATATCTGCGATTATCAACTTTCGATTGTTGATGATTGTCTGGATACTTTAACTTCGCATTCCTGTAGTAATGCCTTCTCGTTATCCAATTCAAAACAACCTATCCTTGATAGAATCTCAACTCCACGCTGCGCATATGGCAGAGCTTCATGCGGTTTATCTTGCTTTATAAATGCCTCTGCAAGTTGAATACAGCATATACCTGTCATTAACAAATTGCTCTCATATTCAGCCAACTTAAGGGCTTCACCTGCTAGAGAAGCGGTGCTAAACCAATCCCTCTTTTCTAAGGCGTTTTCTGCCTGAAGGGCAATGCACTTGGTGACAGCTTCATGACAGTTCAAATTTCGTGCTAAACGTAATACTTCCTGATAGTTAATATCAGGTGAGATACCCACTCCCATCCTTCGATTAGTTTCTACCCTGTTAATTAAGCATGCTATTAATTCCTCACTTACTGGAGTTACTGACATACTGTACTTTAACGCTTCCTCATTTGCTACTAGAGCCTCCTGGTTTTTATCCTCTAAAATGAACGCCATAGAGTGAAGCCTTAAAATCCTGCTTTTATCTAGGGGTTCATAACTATTGCACTTCTGATAATATGCTTCACATCTATCCGCACAATTATGGACTGAAGAGGGTTGCTCACGGTAAAACGCAATCATACCTTCTGGGATAGCCCTTTGAGCGGCGTCTAAGAAATCATTTTCTGCTAGTGCCTTCGCTTCAGCTTTTTGACTAAGAATCGCCCATTCATCCCATCGTGCTGAGTTCAACATGAATTTATCGAGTGCTCCACAGAATGTCTGAAGCCTACTATTTTCCCCACGAATTATTAGAGGAAGGGCAGATTCAATTGTCGGCCATTCTGCCTCTAGGATATGGAATCGTTCATAGTTGTCATAACCATTTTCCAGTACTAAGGCAAGAGCTCGTTCAACAATCCGGTCACCAGTTTTAATAATCGCTTCTGGTCGTTTATTTCGAAGATAAGTCGCTGTTAATGGTGGAAGAAAATAGGTCTCCATCTTCTCATTGCCGTATAGCAAGGCTCGGTCAGACAAATCTTCCAACGCAAATGATGCTGCCGAGACCGGTACATTAGCAATGAGAGAAATCCATTCAATCTTCGCTGGACCTGAAAAATGTGTGAGTGCCGCCAAGACCGCTGTTTCATTCTCAGTAAAAGTATCCAGCAAATCGCCAAAGATAAATTCCAGCGGGTCATTCCCTTGCGGAGCAGCTCTAATAAACTTGCATACTTCGGGTACAGAATGGTAATGACTGTCAGACCGCCCCAATTGTCCGACAACCCATTTGATAAGGAGTGGATTGCCGTATGTAATTTCGTACAGGTCACGAAGTTCTTTTTGAGTCGCTTTTTTCAATGACCTGTAATTACTTGACAATTCAGCTAGTAGGTCAAGAACATCCCTGAGCCCCAACCGGTCTAACCGGATGATACGGGCGTCAATGTCAGTTCTACGACGGCTAGTCACAATTGCTTTGCATCTAGGAGGCAAGCGAGTAAGAAATTGATAAAGACGGACGCACTCATTTTCCGAAAAAGTTTCAACATTGTCTATGATAATGAGCGCAGATTTATTACTAAGTACGCGGCGAACAGCATTTGCGCGGTCATTAGGGTCAAGTTGAACTAAAGATTCTTCACCTAACTCACGGGCCAACTCAGAAAGAAGGGTTATGTAATTGGGCAACATGAAATCTTGTAACGGTTTTTCACCAACTGGGGTTAATTCGCGGATTTTGGCCGAAAGGAATATTTTGAGGGGAAAGTGGTCTATCGGCGCAAGGTGGCCGGCGCGAATAGCGAGTGCGGTCTTGCCAATTCCACCAGGGCCATCAATCAATGCGCCCCATGTACGCGCTTCTGGTGAGATTGCCTCAGCGATGGACTGTAGTTCTTTTTCGCGTCCAAAGAAATATGGCTGGTTCGGGATGCTCGAATAGGTCGCCTTTAACTGTTTATCAGTAACAGGTGCAATAGTCTCTTTTTCAATGAATAATGAGGGCTCTCCTTTTAGTGAAGATTGGTTCAAGGCAAACAAGACAAATTTGGCAGCATTTTTAGCGGCTATTGTCTGATTCGCTTCTTTTTCTGGTCCCCCTTTATTGCCATCTGCCCAATCACAAATCGCTTTAACTAGAATCCAATCCACATGAGCGTCCTGGCAGGCAACATATAGGCCGGCCCCCTCCATTTCTCCACCAATGGCATCTGGCTCAATTCCACTAAGTTGTTCACGGTAATCCACACTATCGATGAGCTTTTCACCTGATAGAATTAAGCCAAATTGGACTTTGGCGATTTTCCAATAAAGGGAAGCACCACGAAAATAATCTATTAACCGTGATGATGCGTGGGGTTTATCACCGCGCGGAATAATTTCCGTTTTACTGACCCTTTGTAATTCGTATAGAGAAATCTGCTGTGATACCATAATATCCCCAATATTTTGTTTCTCATGGTTTACTCCAAAGGCGATACCAACCATAATAACGGCTGTGGGTGAGAGAGCTGAAATACCTTTTTGGACGGTCTGTTGCGCCGCCCCCAAGCCACCCGCACCCATTTCAGAGAGAGCCAGATATACGCGTGCATCTGAGACCACACCTAGGTCATGGTAAACCCGGTCGCCTACGGAAATAGGTTTTGGGTCAATACTAGTGGTTTCTCGGAATACTTCTATCAATGCCCTAGCTTCTACATCAGTGACTGCGACAATTAGGATTTTCGTTTTAGGGTTCATATTAGGGATTTCACTTTAATAATGTTGGTACTTCATTGCGATTTGGAACCTGATGCTTTCCACCTTCACATTTGATTATGGAGCGTGATTAAGGCGGAAAATAATATCCATACCCACTACTCTGCTGAAGGATATTGTTATGCGCTGTAGAGGTAATTCTGTAAAAGGTTAACCGGCGCGGATTTGCCTTTGCCAGGCACAAAAATGCAATCATCTCTGTAGCAGTAGAAAAGGTTATTCCAATTATTCACAGCATTCTGGTAGCTCTTAATCAGCCGGTTGCGTTCGTCCATTTTTCGTTGATATTCATCCATCAGAGCCTGTGTTTTTTGTGCATGCTTCTCGATAGTATCTGGTTGCTTAGGGTTAGGTACGTGAACTTCTGCAATAAACCATAATATCCCAGCTATCAGCAGCCCGGGAATCGGAACGCAAAGAACAGTACCCAAACCCACGCCGGCGGTTGCAGGAGCAGTCGTAGAATAATCCATGAATAATAGAGGTAAAGCTACGATTGCACCGAGAAAGATGGATAACCCGCCAAAAACATAGGCAATAATCTTTAGAGCTTTCTTTGTAACTTTCCAATCTTGGATTGGGTTTTCTTTTGGGTAGGGAATTGGGATTGGCCGGACTGGTTCAGGCGGAATATAAGGTTTAGAGGGAGGAATTAATTTCTGTGCCAGGTTTGAAGCCTGGACAGCATTATAAGGGGTTTGAACCAGTCTGGTTTGTACTGTCCCCGTGTTCATCTTGATAGCCTGACTTTGAAGGGATGTCCCCTGAATTTTCTGAATTTGTGTGGATAGGATTGATGACACTTTCTCCACCCGGTCATCCCGATGGCATACCGGGCATGCAGATATACTCTCCTGCATGGCTTTTCCTAGCTGGGGGTTAACCAAATACTCAGAACCGCAATAATCGCATACAACAGTCGATTTGTCAGGTTTAACTGTACGTTTTCCGCCACAATGCGGGCAGGCCATTGTGATGAATCCTGTCTGCTCCATTTTTGTCCCTCCATTTTCACATTTCATGTAGAAGGATTGGTATCCATTGGTTTATCAACCACCAAAGGTAGGATTCCATCCCAGATATCAATCATCCGTTCGGGGGGTTTAAATCGAAGAATTTTTGTTTCATTTGCAAGATGGTCTAAATCAGGGAACAGGTTAGCTTCGTGCACACCCATAAATTTCAGTTCTTCTCGCATCTGCTTTTTGTTATTACCAGGTATTCTGAACTTCCGGAGATATAAATCGCTGTTTGTATATTCCTCTAAAGGTTTACACGACCCATGCACCGTAAAAACCGACAATTGCATCATCACCCGTATGTCAATTTCGGCAGGAAGTATTCCAACTACACGGTCTACATCTTTCCTTATCTGCTTAGTAAAGGGTTTCCGAACGAGCTGGGCCACTTTCTGGTGAGTCGGTAAAAGCATATCCGGTTCACCAACCTGCTGTTCATTCAAAGAATACGGGCTGAGAGCGAATAATGCTCCATCTTGAAATGGGAAATCCTCCGCATTAACAGCAAAATAGCATGCAAAAAGGGGGGACTCTGTCCAATCAAGTAGTTGGGTGGGTAGACCGTGGTGTTGCATTAGTAGCAGCCATTCAAAATAATTACTTTTATCAGGGATTGCCTCACAGCGCGAGGGTGCTTTTTGCATGAACCTTGTAGTTACACTCTGTTCGTATTGATATCCCCCTCTCGAAATAACCTCTTCTCTTAATACAGATGGTCTCAACAACATATTAAAGTGTTTTTGACCTCGCCACCATACCTGGCCATGGAATTGCTTGTTTATCTTTAACACAACTTCAACCAATCCCTGGAGACTGTTGATTGTAGTTTCTTCTGCCATGGGGAAGTCCTCGCACTTTTTTTCTAAGAATTGATTCAGAGAATTACCGTTGAATGTAAGGAAGAAATACGTTCATATCGGGGTGCCACGCGTATAAATAGATATCAGAATGATAGTTTTCATCAATACCTACTATATTGAATCCAGAGCTTTCAAACACAATAACGGTACCATCTGCTGATATTGATGGGTAACCTGAATACCCATTAACATCTTCTCCACTCGCTGAAACTGAGACTCTCCTCGTCTCCCCGGTCATAAGGTCATGAAGAAAAACATCTCTACAGTTTTCCAGATAATTCGTCCCGCAGTAATTGTTGGTATCATCTGCAACTAGATTTATTGCTGTGGACTGAAATACAACAAACCGCCCATCGAGTGAAATCTTAGGATTGCCGGATTCCTTATTTCCTTTTACCCCCTGGGTTGATTTTGAAACAAGAATGGTCTGACCTGTTTCATTGTCATGCACAAATATATCCCAGGTGGAATCATCTCCGAGAACCAAATTTGAGGCCTTTGAGGCGAAAGCCACATAGCGACCATCACCCGAAATGGAGGGTTGGTAAGAATCGGAATTTCCTTGGATACCTACAGAATTCAACGATACCCTTTTAGTTACTCCTAAGGATAAGTCCCTGATAAATACATCCGTACAACTATTCGTATCACCTGGTACAAAACCCGCATAAAATGATGCAAAAGCTACGAAACGTCCATCAGCTGAAATACTTGGCGAATCTACCTGCCCCCAGACATATCCCCCTTCCATAGGGACGGTTACCAGTTGTGTTTGATTAAGGAGCCTATCACGGACAAATATGTCCATATTATTATTGTAGTCGCCAGGAACTAGGTTACTGGCGAGAGAGGCAAATGCCACAAAACGCCCATCTGCGGAAATACTCGGTCCATAAGACCAGCTATTAGCTTGTTGGTTAGCCGAAGATACGGATACACGTTCATAACTGTTATCTATCTGGTCGAAAACATAAATGTCAGTTGTGCCATTTGTATCGTTACTGATTAAGTTGTCAGCGTACGATGGAAACGCAACAAAGGCGCCATCATAGGATATCGAGACACCCCATGGACTGCTTTGGGTAGCAACCGGCTGAGCACCCTTAATACCAGATATCCTTTTTACTTCTCCGGTCATGAAATCATGGAGAAATAAATCTATACTGTTATTTGTGTCACCTGGTACTATGTTTCTCGACCATGAATAAAAGACTGCGGTACTACCGTCTCCAGAGATAGCAGATTCAAAGGAATCGAGGTCGGTTTCATCCCCCGTTGACGTCACTGAAACCCGATAAACTCCGAATGAATAATTCGAGGAACTGAGAAGAAAGCCTCCTGACAAAATCAACAGACCAATGGACGCCAAAAGGCGAGAAAAAAACATTGTTTGACCCTCCCCTGATTTGCCTAATCAAAGATTAGAGGTGAAAGTTATCGTTGTCTGAGCAGTTTAAGTGCCTCCGCCACCTCACGCCCCTTGGCTTCTATCAAATCCAACAGTTCCTCAGGGGTGCGGGTATCCTCATCATTCTTGGCGTTCGGGTTGACCGCCTTCAGGTCATAGTTCTTCGCTTCAATTTCCGCCCGGGTGACCGTCCAGCTGCGTTCGCTGTTGGCTCGCTCCGGTAGGAGGCGGAAGAAATCCTCCAATACCTTGCGGGTGAAGGGGTTTTTCTTGTTGACTTTGATATCCGAAATGTCGTAGTACCAAATGAACTGGGTCTGCTCACCCTTGGTAAAGAACACCAAGTTGGTCTTCACCCCCGCACCGGCTGCGGTGAATACCCCAACTGGTAGGCTGACAATTGCCCAAACATTGCAGTCGTTGAGCAGCTTGCGCTTTACCTGACCAAAGGCAGTTTCATTGGTGCGGAATAGTACGCCTTCATCCATGACAATTCCGCAGCGCCCGCCGTTAGCCAGTTTGTCAATGACGTGTTGGAGGAACAGCACCTGTGTTGCACCGGTCTTATAGGCAAATTGGGTTTGGGCTTCTTTGCCCTCTTTCCCACCAAAGGGTGGGTTTGTCAGAATGACGTTGAACTGACCTGGCGCATCTTGAAATAAACCACCATAGGTTTCTCCGCCAGTGAGTGTATTTCCATGCCAGAGGTTCGGCTGGTCGATGCCATGCAGGATGAGATTGGCTAGGGCAATCGGATAAATCAGGTTTTCCTTCTCGCGCCCGTAGAAGGTACGATTTTTCAGCCTCTCCCGGTCTTCAGTCGATACGTCATCGCCAGCCTGAGACAGCATATATTCAAAACTTTGAGCCAGGAATCCGCCCGTGCCACAGCATGGGTCATAAACGCTTTCCCCTATCTGTGGTTTAATGACATCCACCATCGCCCGGATGACTTCACGCGGGGTGAAAAACTGTCCCCCATCGTTGCCCTTCTCGCCCATTTTTAGTAGCAACCCCTCATAGACCTGGGAGAGCGGGAAGATATGGGTATTGTCCACGTTCGCGCTGGTGATGGCGTCTACCCGGTCGAGCACGTCCAGGAAGTTCCGTTCGGTATCCACGCGGGTACGGTCAACCCCCGACATTATCTCGCTGATAACTCGCTGGCGGGAGTTTGCATCAGGTTGGTTTTTGAGGTCATGTAAGTGTGGTATCAGGTCGCCATTGATAAAAGCAAAATGGGCACCCATCTGGGCACTTTGTAATTCCAATCGTTTGACCCCCATCGGTGCGGCCCAGTCCTGCCAACGATACGGATAAACTAACGATGGAGTAAAATCAGCCCCCACAGCCTCTGCCGCTTCGGCTTCGCGGGTTTCATTTTCATCTAAGATGCGTAAAAACAATATCCAGGTCAGTTCGGGGACATACTGTAACGCTCCGGCGCAGTTGGAACGCCGCAAAATATCACATACCCCCTTGATATAACTATCCAGGCCGCCTTGGCTAGTAAACTTCCGTCCATTATTGCCATTACCATTCACTTTTCCGTTTTTAGGCATGTTTTGTATCTCAGACGTTGGCTTCTTCTATGGCTTCGGGAACGTAAACCCGTTTCAGGGGAAGCAACCCCTTGTATTTTGAATCGAACTGGTCGTAATGCTCGAGTGTCAAATCCACCAATTCGTCGCCATCAATTAAGCGAAGATTGGTCTTCCCTTTCGCAAAACTTTTGGCCTGGTTGGTAAATACCCCGAGGGTGACAATTAGACCGAATTCGTTTTGACCGACCTTCCCGTACAATGCAGAGACAACCGGGTCGCCAATACTCCCTTCGTGACTTTTTACCTGAACTTTGATGATGGGTGGCTCAAATCCCAATTCATCTTTGTGCGCCACGATATCTACACCCCCATCTATGCCTTCAGGAGAAACTCGGGTACGATATCCCATTGCTTCAAGTAAATGAGCAACATAATGCGCGAGTGGATGACCTTTGAGTTCTTGGGCTAGTCGCTTAAGGATGAAATCGCGCGTAATCTGCTCAATCTCCTCAGCCACCAACGGTACAGTAGGGTCTGTCCCGGCTGGTGGCGGGATAACCTTCCCCTCCAAGGCTTTCATGAATTCATCCGTATAGTTTTTTACTTGGAACAGGCTCATCGCAGAACCAATTTCGTATAAAGCACCTTGAGAAAAAGACGTCCGTGGAATGGCTTTCAACCATTTAACAGAATGAAGGTTTACATATTCTGAATGCATGGATGGGTCGTGCTTGTATGACCCATCCACCCGTCCGATATGGATTTGCTTATCCTGCTTGGAGGGGTAGACAATAATATCTCCAACTTTCATATCACAGACAAAGCGGTATAACTGGCCGGCATCGACGGGTATGGCACCAGGTTTTTTCCCCGGATACGTTAGAGGGATTTTTGCCTTTATTAATTCTCGGTCAGATTTGTACTGGGTCAGGTCACCCATTTCAGGCCAGCCAATGGCGACGACGTTCTTTTTCAAGAACAGGGTATCCGCTTCACCTGTCCGCCCAGCGTGAATACCCCAGACTGTTACATCTTTGTTTGCCATACTAAAGTTCTCCATTGAAAGCTCGGCGTAGTATTTTGGTGGGGAGGGCATTAATAGTTGTAAGCTGTGAAGTTATCTGTTCTTTTATTAAACTTGTAACCCGAAGCTTTGCCGCTACTTTATATTGAACTTCCCAAGTTGGAACGTCAGTTTGACCAGTTATTAGCCGGTTAAACAGCATACGTTCACGAACTGCTCCGCGTGCTAGTGATTTGATATAAGCCGCACCATAACCCGACCGGAACCAGTAATAAAACCAGCGGGAATGCAAGATTCCATTACGGGTTTTGAAAACTACGTAATCAGGACTTGTGATTCCGGGGCTGTCTCCTTCATCCAACATTCCAATTGACCCAATGTTGATACGCATTGGGTTATAAAAAATTGTCCCCGGTTCAACCAATTTGTATCTTCCAGGATTTTTACCAACCTTCTCTTTTGCAGGTGCCATACCAGTCCGAGTAGCGCCAATAACTGGATAAGCCTTCCAAGTCTCGCCAATCCCCTTTTTGATTTCATCCAGGCAATCTTTGAGAAAAACACGCATAGGTTGAGCTGAGAATAAGGATTGACGAATATACGCCGTAACGAGAGCATCAACCAGGTTCAGTTGTCCATCGATTGCATCTTTCGCGCGTTCAATTGTGGCAAGCTGCTCTTTTAATATACCAACAATACGGCGTTGTTCACGTAGTGGAGGAATCGGGATAACTAGCGCCTTTAAAAAACTTTCCGGAACCCTTTGCTGACCAACCGCACCAGAAAAGAACCCGGTTGCCCTTTTTAAGATTGATGGTTGTCTGAGGAAAAAATGTATCCACTCACTTAAAATCTGGTCACCGGGATGGATTACATGAAACTCGGTAGACCCAAAACCGATGCCATCAATTAGATTTACTGCTATTGCATGTTTGCCATTCTCCATACATGGGGTGATTTTGGCAAATAATACATCTCTCTCGGAAAAATAAGTGTATCCTTTTTTAACAACTCCGAAGTTCCGTTGCTCGGCGCTTGCAATAATGCCCTTCTGCCCATCAACCACTGACATCGGTACGAATGTTGTCGGTGCATCATCTACTCGAATGATTCTTGGACGGCTTGGATTGATTACACTTACCTCACCCAATTGGACAAATTGCCAATCTTTCTGTAAAGGGCGAATTCCGTTGTTATTCATATAGCAAACAATCTCGCTTTCGTTTCGCGAATCAGGTCGGTTGGATTGCCAGCATCTTTAAGCGCGTTCAGTCCCCCAGCCTTTGCTACCGCAGGAATCTGAAATAGCTCTGTGCTTTCGAGGCCTTCTGTCCCCGATTTAGTGAACTGTTGGGTAAGAGCGGTAAGCGTCTGTGCTGTATTAGGCGGAAAATACGCTAGCCAGCCAGCCTCGTGTTTTGTAAAACCTTCCGCCCGCTGGTGTCTGGTTTGGGGACGCATGTTGTAACCAACTTTAGCTAAAACATCAAACAAGTCGTATTCGCTCATACAATCCACCGACCGCAACAATAATGGGGAAAAGCCCGATTCCACCAGGGATTGCATCAATGCCCGACGCGGACGGGGGTCAATCCAACGGACACGGAAATCTTCCAGCTTGGGGGCTACTTCCTTCAATCGTTGAGCCAACTTGGCTTTATACTGTTCGAGGGGCATCGCCTGGGCTTTTCCATCCACCATAATCACCACATATCGCCCATTCTCGGTGATATGAACGTCAAATCCTTCCACCGAGATGATGAGTGGGTCTTCATCGTCGCCCCCATCGCCATCGGTTGGAATGGGTGCCGGGCGCGCATGAGTGGGTTTAGTAAAAAAATCTTCCCCAAACAGGCGGGTGGCATCAGTGTAATCGTAGACGCGGAACATCAGCTTCCCGCTCCCCGGGTCAAGACGGGTGCCGCGCCCTACCATTTGATAAAAGACGATAGGGGATTTCATGTACCGGAAGAAGACGACATTCCGTAAGACCGGCACATCCACACCCGTGGAGAGCAACTCAACCGTTGTGGCGATAAAGTGCGTCCGGCTGCTTCCACGTAGGTCAGGGAGATAATCATTCCCGCTACCCGCAGCAGTGCATTTGAAAGCGAACGGTTCGGCCCGTTGTTTATTGTTCTCCTGGCACCAGTGCGCATACAGGTTGTTCATTTCGCGTGAGACGGCGTCAGCGTGGATATCGCGGACACAGAAGATAACGGTCTTTTGCTCCGGCCCACCCGTTTTCAGCAGGTATTGGAACAAATCCGAGCACATACCGATTACCCGGTCGGGCAGTTGGATGCTGTCCTCGTATTCGGTTTTTCGGTAGAGTTCTTCTAGCTCTTCACGGCTCACCGGCCTACCTGTGATGGCGTCCACCGGGTGTCGGGCGAGAACATCCTCTATTGAGATACCGGTAGCATCCAGGTCAATTTTGCTCTTGAGAATCTCACAAGCCGCTAAGTAGCCATCTTCGATACCCTGGGCCAGGTCGTACTCGTAGACCGGTTCTCCAAAATACTTGATGTTATCTGCGGTGACCTTCGCATCGGCTTCTGCTTCCGGGGTGTTTACCTGAATACGTAACTGCCGCGGAGTCGCGGTCAGGCCGACCTGAACTGCGTTCGGGTTACGGGTGAGGACTTGCGACCACCGTCCCCAGGCAGACCGGTGGCATTCATCAATGATGATGTGGCTGAAGTAATCTTCCGGGTAATGCGAGGTCAGGAAGTTTGCCGTGCCTTCCTCTGTTGCTACATCCAAGGTTTGGTATGTGGCAACATGGATGCGTGCGTTCTGGGCGTTGTTGGTGCCGTCAGCCCGGTGGAACACCTCCGCGGCGTCAGCCCCGAACATGTTCTGCAACGCTGTGGCAGCCTGCCCGCGCAGCTCGTCCCGGTCGCAGATGAACAACGCCCGTCGCATTTGGCCGGCATCGGCAATGCGCTTGAGCAGGTTTACAGCAATAAAGGTTTTTCCTGAACCTGTGGCCAGGGAAAGTAAAGCGCGCTTGGGTTCACCCTTCTTCTCACATTGGGCGATTTTCTCCAGCACCGCCCGGATAGCGGCATCCTGGTAATAGCGACGGCCTGACTCGCCTCCGGAATATGGCGTGACGAGCGGACGTGCAACCGGGTCATCCAGGCTGAAGCCCATCTTTTGCTCGTACCGCATGCGCAGCTCGGCTCGGGATGGGAACTCAACCATGGGTCGGGCATGACAGGTTAGGCCGGTGAACCGGTCATAGACGACGAACTGGTGACCATTGGATGAAATGATGTAGGGGACATCGAACCGGCGGCAGCGCATATAGGCTTTGGCCTGCTCCAAGCCGTAGTCTGGAGGCAGGTTTTCTGCCTTAGCTTCAATGAGTGCAACCGCTACAGGTTGTGATTGGGTATTGGCTTCGACCCGCAGCAGGTAATCGACATAAACCGTCGAGCGTTGACGGGCTTTGCCGTTGATAATATCAACTGCTCGTCCGCTTTCTTCACGTTTGACGTATGGAAACACCCACCCTTTGTCACGCAGGACGGGGTCTATCAGATTGGCACGGGTATCGGCTTCAGAGAGCGATGGCATTTATGGCATCCATGAAATTGGACAAAACATCCGAGGCAGGCAAGGTACTGCTGGCAAGAAATTCCGGCCAGGTAATGCAAACATATTCCGGTAATATGGCGGTTGGACAGTGCCGCTCTATTAATCTATTTAGTAATACTATAGGAAACCAACTGTTTACTATTATATAGGCAAACTTTTGTTTTGATTTCTGAATTCCTCAAATGGAGAGGGATTAATAATTGGTTGAGAATCAACACAATTGAGAATCAGTATATAATTAACAGCAGTACTTTTACACACTCGTAGGTGGACACCACACCGGTTTTTGGGGCTTCTTAATTGAACTTGCGTTGACCGCCCTCCTCTACTGTTCAGTACAAATGTCTGTTGAGCTAGAGGCAGTTCTTGCTTTCATCATAAGAATTAAGGTCAACATGAGGTGGATTATGAGGATTACAATCATGTCGGTGGGAACAGCGCTTCTGGGGCGGTCTTAGGACTTGTTCTCTATGCAGGAAGCACAGTAACCGGAAGAATGTCCATCACATAAGTGTGATTAGCGCTAAGGAGGGTAAAATCCCTCCTCGCCCCACCAAAAATTAATCCCCAAAGATAATTGGGGATTTTCTTGTTTATTTGATGCTCATTTCTTATTGTAATTATCACTCAATTAACTATCAATCCGTGCAGTTGATAAATCGAGGATTTTCTCGATCTGATAGGCGGCTATTTTCGGAGGATTCAATGTAATTGGAATTCTACCAAAGGTCGCCTGCTTCATTTCATTGGTAATAATAGGCGGGTTTGACAATTCAAATATTACTGGCTTACAAGTCAATATCAAGCTCCATTTCGCTGCCCTTTGTTGATACCTTTTATCTCACAAACTGATTATTCGTTCCGTGGCATGTCCCTGGGTTTTTCGACGAAATTCCGAGTTTATGGGACACTCGTCATATCGAAGGGGGCTGGAGGGTTGCCTGCTATAAGGCAATTCGAGAGAACCGGCAAATCCTTCGACGCATACCACTTTGTAGCTAATTCATCCGACGCGAACCGGTGAATCATCCTCAGAATTGCCACCAACCGCCAGTGTGCCGGCCTGACCCCGAGGTAGGTTCCTTTGCCGGTAATGTAAACAATCGTATCACCCTCTTGAAGCCTAGGGGCAAGTAAACCTGCTCTGCTGAGCGCTGTTATATAAGGGTATACCGATAGAAGGTCGGGTTCACGCCTGCAGGAATCATCAATGAAAGGGGGAATGTTGTAGGTTTCTACAGCCCTTCTACCATGAGCCGAAATAATTATCGGGCGTTATGAAGACAGGTAAATCATGGTTAATCTTGTCAACAAAACAATGTATAAATTTTCTTGGCACTTTGCTACTCATTCCATATTTGTAACGTCTGTTGATACTGGATGAGTTTATCGGCTAGATGGCTTCCTACATGCACGAAGTAATTACCGTTAGCGTCACCCGTAAAATACTTGTGACTTGATATAAATTTCCGGGCAACACTAATATGTAGCAAGGGGAGGATATTTATTTTCCCTGGAATAACATTTTCAACAAGAATACGAAATGATTCACCCATGTTTTTAGCACTCCAATATTTGATTGGGCGCCTTGAATCAGGCAACAGCGTTCGGAGAGCAAACTCAAATGAAAATGCCCCGAAGCACAAGACGATTGTAGGTTGGTATTGCGATAGGAGAACCCGAAATTCAGAAAGCTCCTGCTCAACTTCCTGCGACCAATTAATCTGACTATTTGCTGGTTTAATAATGGGGTCTCCAATTGCATTCCGAATGTATAGCGATGAAGTGTCAATCCGAATTCTGCATTTCCGGTATAACCGGTCCTGCATTGCTTCAAGTACAGGTGTCCATATCGAGTGCAATGCAGGGTGCCGTGGGTCAAAGGGTGTATTTAACTCATCTTACGACCCGCTAGGGTTGGAGTCACCTAATAACCAGATTGGGAAATTTCTATCGCCAACTTCTCGTTTCATCATACGTTACTCTCTCTATCATCACAACCGGCCTGTAGTATAGCTATATTGACCCGAATCATATTCCACTATCCTAACCATTCACCGCCTAGGTAAGTATGACCGAAGGTGAAAGTTTCCACCTTAACTCGCCAAGGGTAATCGTAATTATTGATGCAAGAAATCTGGCTAAACTGGAACGATAACGGTTAAAAGGTCTTTGTCAACTGAATTGTTGAATCTCAGTATTACTCAAAAGAATAATCAGGACAATAACCCAGTATCCTACTTCTGCAAATCCAATAATCCTAGACCCTCCAAGCGATTTGCAGGGAGGCTTCAGAAAGGTCTGTCGTTCTAAGGTGGATGAAATACCGTTTCAGGTCGTCTGGACTTACAGAATCGGCCCCAATTTCCCCCAGGAAATTGGTCAGTTTACTAAGCCCCCAGCGATAAGCGCGTATGGTATCTGGGCTTGCGCCCTCAGCTCGCCGGGCAAGAATGAAACCTTCGATTGCGATTGTTAACAACATAGGGACCAGGACTCCGGTTGATAGGTCCCCCTAACCGTAGTCCATGATATCACCAAAAAAGGGTGGAGAGCCACCCTAAGGTGGGCGGAACAGGGCTCGAACCTGCGACCTTCTCTGTGTAAGAGAGATGCTCTAACCAACTGAGCTACCCGCCCATTCAACCTGATTATACCTTAAAGTTGGATTGGGCAGTCGTGAATTGAGGCGGGATAGCCAGGCGGGTGGTTCGGCAAATCCAACATCAATATTCTCTGGGGATGGAAATGCTCCTTCTATGGATATGCTTTTGTATGCATTAATCGCGAGCATCCTATTTATTTTCTCCTGTAGTTCCCCTGTCCCTTGACAAAAAAGAACAATTGTTCTTCAATACCCCTGAATATCTGAGTTCTGAAATCGGAAATCTTCAATCCCAGGAGGCATCGCCCCACGAAAGCATCTTCGTTTCTTTTCATTTTTTTATCCAGAACGAATGCGTTTCAAGCACATGTTTCCTCATTCGTTCGCGATTCTTTCAATTCGAAAGGGGGAAAAAACCCTCATCCTCTAAAACGATCTGTTTTTAGGTGGATTGCACAGCAGCCTGAGCCGAGTTGTATCGTAAGTCAACGCCTCACAATGGATTAGACCCTGACTACCCTGAGTCTGGCGCGGACTGGCAAAGGGAGATTTCCGTGAACTTGGTCCGTTTATAAGGGTTGGTAATGAAATCAGCTAAAATAGTTATTCGGTGAGGTGTCACTGATGGTTGCACATTCACTGAATTAATGACCTGGGGAGGGACTATGCGGATTGTCCGTTATCAAAAGGGGTTAGCGCAGCCGCAATTGGGTTGGCTGTACGAAGACCGGGTTGGTCAAATCGAGGGAGATGTGTATGGGGAGTACCAACGCGGAGAGGCGCTTACTCCCATCGACGATGTTCGGTTGCTCACTCCGGTGCTGCCGGGCAAGATCATCTGCATTGGGCGCAACTACGCCGAGCACGCCAAAGAACACCAGGTCGATGTGCCTGACCTGCCGCTGCTCTTCCTCAAGCCTCCTAGCGCAGTCATCGGACCGGGAGATACGATCCTGTTGCCGCCCCAATCGCAACGCGTTGAGCACGAAGGCGAGCTGGTGGTGGTCATCGGCAAGCGTGGGCGCTGGATTGCTCCCGAAGACGCCTCTCGCTTCGTTCTCGGATACACTCTGGGGATCGACGTGACCGCCCGCGATCTGCAGCGCCGCGATGGACAGTGGACCCGCGGGAAGGGGTTCGATACTTTCTGTCCTCTCGGGCCATTCATCGAAACGGATTTTGACCCATCTGACGCCATGCTGACGACTCACGTCAACAACGAACTGCGCCAGATGGCCTCCACCAGGGACATGCTTTTTACCGTCCGGCAGCTCGTGGCATTTATTTCCTCGGTCATGACTGTAGAACCCGGAGACATCGTTATGACAGGCACTCCTGCCGGGGTGGGACCGTTAGTCGCCGGGGATCAGGTCAAAGTGACCATCGAAGGCTTGGGCGAATTGACGAACCGGGTAGCGGTGGACAAACACCGGCCTACCGAAATATAAGCCGCATCGCGGGAATCTCCTGGCTTGCAAGCAGGGTTGTCCATCGGGGATGGAATATTAGATTTGACCGGGTAAGAAATTGGTAATATAATAAGACAATAATAGTCCGATCTGTGCAATGGTGTATACCGTCGCAACGGGAGGAAGTTGCGATAGGATCGTTTTATTTTTGGTGATTTCAAGTACAGGTGGAGATGGTTGATATCGGTATTACTATGGAACCTTATTATTCACACACGAATTTCGCTAGAGTGAGTACGCGCGTACCAATCTCCTCTCAACATGGGGCGGATCTGGATGTGCTTTACGATGCGCAGCAGCGCCAACGCGTCTTGATTATCGATGATGACGCGGATACGGTATTCCTGTTGAAAGAGATCTTGCGAGCTGAAGGATTTGATGTGTATGGGGCTTTAGATGGTCATGAAGCTCTTCGCAAAGTGGCAGATTTTCCTCCACACTTGGTACTGCTTGATCTGATGATGCCGGATCACGATGGTTGGGAGACTTTTGATGCATTACGCAAAGTGACAACCGCTCCTGTCATCGT
>JAQTMA010000076.1 GCA_028714615.1 Anaerolineaceae bacterium
TATGAGACAAAAAGCGGAGAATCTGGTTAGGAGATTGCTCTATCCGGTGCGAGAGTTGCTCCGCTGGCTGACTCCGGGACTGGGGGTCAAACGGTGGTTAGCGCTGCTTCTGGTAGGCATCACCCTGCTCGGTCTCGGCCTGGCTGTGCTGGTATTGGATATCTACCGAAACTCGCCAGAAGCCTGGTGGCTCCCGGCTCTCTCGACCCTCTCCTTGCGTTTCCTGACTCGACCGCTGCGCGCCCTGATTTTTGGGGGGCTAGGCGCCGGGATGGTGCTGCTGGGGATTTGGGGCCTTAACCGCACTCTCCTGCGACCATTCCTCCGCCCCGGCCGCCCGGTGCTGGATACCGTCACTGCCTACCGACGCCGCGAACGCGGTCCACGCATCGTCGCCATCGGAGGGGGCCACGGCCTGGCCTCCCTGCTGCGCGGCCTGAAAGAATATACCAACAACCTCACCGCAATCGTCACAGTGGCGGATGACGGGGGATCATCCGGGGAGCTGCGTCGCACGATGGGTATCCTTCCCCCGGGTGACATCCGCAACTGCCTATCAGCCCTCTCTGACGATGAAGCCCTGATCTCGCAGCTTTTCCAGTACCGCTTCGCCGAAGGCGCCGGACTGAATGGCCACTCGCTGGGGAATCTGCTCATCACAGCGCTCGCCGATATCACCGGCAGTTTTGA
Source organism: Anaerolineaceae bacterium (assembly GCA_028714615.1). Next base: position 691 of record JAQTMA010000076.1, read on the forward strand.
AGATGCCGTTGCAGAATCCGGCCGGGTTCTGGCCATCCACGGGCAGGTGCTGCCATCTACTCTGCACGATGTTAAACTGACGGCAGATGTGCGCCTGGACGGCGTGGTTCAAGAAGTGCGAGTCACCGGCGAGAGCCAAATACCTCAGGTCTCCGGGCAAATCCAACGGGTTTGGTTGGAACCGAACAACCCCTCCGCATATCCGCCCACCATTCAATCCATCCTGGCTGCCGACGTGATCATCGTCGGACCCGGCAGCCTCTATACCAGCTTGCTGCCCAACCTGCTCGTCCCCGACCTGGCTGAAGCGCTACGCGCCAGTCGTGCGCTCAAGCTGTTCATTTGCAATGTGGCTACCCAGCCGGGTGAAACGGATGGGTACAGCGCGGGAGATCACGTGCACACCATTGGCCAACACTTGAGCGGCAGCTTGTTCGACCTGGTACTGGCGAATAATTACTGCGAAGGCCGGCTCCCCCCGGGATCGACCTGGGTAACAGCGGATGATCCGGGCAGCCAGAGCTATCCTCTCTACCAGGCCAATCTGGTCGACCCGGATAATCCCTGGCGGCATAACCCGCAAAAACTGGCCAGGGTGATTATCGATTTGTTCGATGAAAAAACCGGCCCTTTATCTGGAGCTTAGCGGTTTGGGAAGAAATGCACTAACTTTCTCATTTTTTCAGGGCATGGTACAATTTGCCTATTCAAGTATCCAAGGAGGATCTGTATGACCGTACGAATTGGTATAAACGGCTTTGGACGGATCGGCCGTCAGGTTTTAAAGGCAATCAAAGACTTTTATCCAAACGAGCTTGAAGTGGTCGCCGTGAACGACCTCTTTGACTCGAAGACCAATGCCCACCTGTTCAAATATGACTCCAACTACGGGATTTTCCCCGGATCCGTGGAAGTTACAGGGAACGATCTGCTCATCGATGGAAAAACCATCAAGGTGTTTGCCGAGAAAGACCCGGCTAACCTTCCCTGGGCTGACCTGGGCGTCTCGATCGTGATCGAGTCGACGGGCATCTTCACAGATGCTAAAGGCGACCCGGCCAAAAACAAGCCCGGAGCCCGCGTACACATCGAGAAAGGTGGAGCCAAGAAAGTCATCATCTCCGCACCAGCAAAAAACGAAGACATTACCATTGTTCTGGGCGTGAACGACGACAAGTACAACCCGGCGACGCATAACGTCGTTTCCAATGCCTCTTGCACCACCAACTGCCTGGCGCCTGCCGCCAAAGTGGTCCATGACAACTTCACCATCCAGCACGCGATGATGACCACGATCCATTCGTACACCAACGATCAGCGGATTTTGGATCTGGCGCACAAAGACCTGCGTCGCGCCCGCGCAGCCGCCCTGAATATCATCCCCACGACCACAGGCGCAGCCAAGGCCATCTCGCTGGTCATTCCTGATTTGAAGGGGAAGTTTGACGGCTTTTCACTGCGCGTCCCCACCCCCACTGTCTCGATTGTCGATTTCGTGGCGACCATCGAGAAGCCCACCTCAGTTGCCGATCTCAATGCCAGGTTCAAGGAAGCTTCACTGGGTAAACTCAAAGGCATCCTGGGTTACACAGAAGAGCCACTCGTCTCGATGGACTTTAAAGGCGACTCCCATTCCGGGATTATCGACGCCCTCTCTACGATGGTGTTGGCCGAGAATATGGTCAAGGTAATCGCCTGGTACGATAACGAATGGGGTTATTCCTGCCGGACTGCCGACTTAGCCGCTTTGATGGCTAAGAGTCTCTAACCTCTCTTCAGAGGGACCCGAAATAAACTGCGATGCGTAGCGCCCGGATCGTTACCTGGTGCATTACGCATCGCATCTATTTTCAAGGGAGGAGCACATGTTCGAAAAAATGACGATTGCTGACGTAGATCTCACGCAGAAAAAAGTTCTGGTGAGGGTCGATTTTAACGTCCCGATCAATGATGGCAAGGTCGGCGATGATACCCGTATCCGCGCCGCCATCCCAACCATCCAATATTTGCTTGCGCACAGCGCAGCAGTCATTCTGACATCGCACCTTGGCCGGCCCAAGGGGGGAGCGGATCCGAAATATTCGCTCCGGCCTGTCGTCGCCCGCTTGAGCGAATTGCTCGGGAGGCCGGTCGAGTTCGCAGATGACTGTATTGGGCCTAAGGCTGAAGCAGCCGCCAGGTCGCTCAAACCCGGGCAAGTACTGCTGCTCGAAAACACCCGCTTTCATCCTGGGGAAGAAAAGAATGATATCGGAATGTCTCGCCAGTTGGCCAGCCTGGCGGACTTGTTCGTCAACGATGCTTTTGGCTCAGCGCATCGCGCTCACGCCTCGACTGAAGGCGTGACGCACTTCTTACCGTCTGTCTCCGGATTCTTGATGGAAAAAGAGATCAAATACCTGGGTCAGGCAATTGCCGATCCCAGGCGGCCATTCGTAGCCATTTTGGGCGGGGCAAAGATCAGCGATAAAATTGGGGTGATTCGCAACCTGCTTACCAAAGCCGACCAGGTGCTGATCGGCGGCGGAATGGCCAATACCTTCTTTAAATCACAAGGCTACCCGGTGGGCGATTCTCTGGTCGAAGACCAGGCCTTGGAGACTGCCCGCGAGATGCTCGCGCTGGGCTCTACGAAATTACGCCTGCCTGTTGATTTGGTGATTGCCGCCAAGTTCGATGCTGAAGCCGAATCGAAGGTAATCGCGACGGGACCCGTGCCAGACGGCTGGCGCATCCTTGATATTGGTCCGAAAACTGTCGAAGCCTTTGCTAAGGTCATCAAAACAGCCGGGACGGTGGTGTGGAATGGGCCGATGGGAGTCTTTGAATTCCCACGTTTCGCTGATGGTACTTACGGGGTGGCTCATGCCATTGCCGATAGCAAAGCGACCAGTATCATTGGCGGCGGCGAATCGGTGGCTGCTATCCAACAATCCGGCCTGGCGGAGAAAATCACCCACATCTCCACCGGCGGAGGCGCCTCGCTGGAGATGCTGGAAGGATTGACCTTGCCCGGCGTAGCAGCATTACAAGACAAATAATTCTGCAGATTTCCAAAGGGTTGTCTACAAAGACGTTCCCATCCAAGAAGAACCCCTAGAGGTGGGTCTCGGACCCACCTCTACCGTTGAATATGGGGGTGGTCGTTAAAGGTTTTTTCAGACAACCGCTTCGTTATTAAATCGGAGTATACTCAGCCTGGGAGGGAAATCAAATGATCAAACGAGTTTCAATTATCATCGGGGTCCTCATCCTCCTCAGCGTCGGGTGTCTGCTCCTGGCTCAGTTAGTTCCTTATGGACGCAATCACACCAACCCCCCTGTCGCGAACGAGCCCAAGTGGGATAGTCCGCAAACCCGAGAATTGGCGAAAACGGCTTGCTTCGACTGTCATTCGAACGAGACGGTGTGGGGATGGTATAGCAATGTGGCGCCATTCTCCTGGTTAATTCAAAACGATGTTGACGAAGGTCGTCGGGTGATTAACTTCTCGGAGTGGGGAGCAGCAAACGCGCGTCGTTTACGGGAGATCCCCGAAGTGATTCAGGGGGGCAGTATGCCGCCCTTGCAGTATTCCCTCATCCACCCCAATGCCATCCTTTCTTCCACCCAGAAACAGCAATTGATCCAGGGATTTCAAACGATTCTAAAATAAGGCATGTTTCAGGGCTAGCGCATGGAAGCATCATTCAGTAAATCGAGGTCAATAGGTCATCTATGCTGAGTCAGTCATTGTCGACAGGTATTCTTACGATCATCATTGCCCTCTATTGCGTGTGTATCGTCATCCTGTCGTTGTATGGTTTTAACAGCCTGGGATTGGCCATAATCTACCTGATCACCAGCAACCGGAAGCCGAGTATGGCAAAGCCCTCGGCAGATCCGAAAGATTGGCCCGTGGTTACCATACAGCTACCCATCTATAACGAAAGCAGCATCATCACCCGCCTATTGGAAGCCGTGACGGGCCAGGATTACCCGCGAAACTGTTTCGAAATCCAGGTGTTGGATGATTCCACGGATGAAACGACAGGCCAGGTCAGGAAACTGGTGGATGATTACCGCTCTCAAGGCTTCGATATTTGCATAATCCACCGGACGGTCCGGGATGGTTATAAAGCTGGAGCGTTAAGCGAGGGACTGAAAACGGCCAAAGGTGATTACCTGGCAATTTTCGACGCCGACTTCGTTCCCCCGCCCGATTGGCTACGCAAGGTCATGCGCGGTTTTGGAACAAACCCAAAGATTGGCTGCGTCCAGAGCCGTTGGGGTCATTTGAATTATAAGTACAATTTGCTGACCAATGCCGAAGGGCTTGGCTTGGATGCACATTTCCTCGTCGAGCAAAACGCCCGCGCGCGAACCAATATGTTCCTGGGGTTTAATGGCTCAGGAGGCATCTGGCGAAAAGCCTGCATCTTAGATTCCGGTGGTTGGCAATCGGATACGCTCACGGAAGACCTGGACTTGAGCTACCGCGCCCAGTTAAAGGGCTGGGAGATCAGCTATCTTCCCGAAATCGTCGTCCCGGGTGAGCTGCCTGCCCAGGTCGATGCTTTTAAGAACCAGCAGTACCGCTGGGCGAAAGGCAGCGCACAAACTTTCCGTAAACTGATCTGGCAATTAATGCGGTCGAAGACACCCTGGCACAAACGCCTGATGGGGATAATGCACTTATCCATGTACATGCCTTTCCCATTCATTGTGGCAACCCTGCTGCTCACCTTGCCTGTTGCCCTTTATGCATCACACATCTTAAACTACTTTGGCTGGACGATGGTTGGCAGCCTGGGGCCGCCACTACTCTATACGGTAGCCCGGTCCGCTCAAAATCCACGCTTTCGAGATCGCTTAGTCCGCCTGCCCGCCTTGTTACTCATCGGTCTGGGAGTCTCGCTCAATTCTTCATTTGCGGTAATATCGGGAATCTTCTCCAAAGGTGGGGTGTTCCACCGCACTCCGAAGTTTAACTTACGTGGCAAAAAGGGGCAGTGGGCATCGAGCAAGTACGCATTACCCACCAACCCCGTCGTGTATGGTGAAGTACTGCTGGCGCTGTATGCAGCATTCACGGTCATCATTCTCTGGCACACCAGCATGGGTAAGGTCATTGCGCCAGGCATGGTTTATTACGCCATCAGCTACCTCTTTATGGCAAGTTTGAGTTTCACGCAAAGCTGGCAACTCCATCGCAGCCGGTCCGACTCTTCACGCGATCCGTTCTAAATCGAACCCCCAATCGAGCTATGCCGATTCAATCCCCTTCCGACCCTTTAAACACCGATGCGGGCTTATAGGGAATCTTCGTGCAGGATTTCCAATTAATTCTAGGTATGGCTTTTCATAGCTTCGGCGTCGGGCTTATAATCAAACAAATTTGCAGGGAGAGGAACCTATGCGTAAACCCTTTGTTGCCGGAAATTGGAAAATGAACAAAACCATCGAGCAGGCCCGCTCACTCGTCTCGGATTTAGTTCCCGGACTACGCGCCGTCGCGAGTGTTGAACAGGTACTCTGCCCACCTTTTACCGACCTGTTGGCCATTTCTGCTATGCTGGCCGGAACCGAAATTGGTCTGGGTGCACAGAACATGTATTGGGAAACAGCGGGGGCGTACACCGGAGAAGTATCCCCGGCGATGGTCGCAGAATTATGTCACTACGTCATTTTGGGTCATTCCGAACGCCGCAGCTACTTCGGTGAGACGGATGAGACTGTCAATCGTAAAGTAAAAGCTGCCTTCGCCTACCACCTGGCGCCTATCTTTTGCGTGGGAGAGACTCTGACCGAGAATGAAGCGGGGAGAACTACTGAAGTCGTAACCCGCCAGGTGCGCGCCGGTTTGGATGGGGTGACCAGCGAGCAGATCGGTACCCTGGTGATCGCCTACGAACCGGTCTGGGCGATTGGCACCGGTCGGGCCGCCACTGCTCAGGGCGCCAATCAGGTGATCGCCGAGACCATCCGCAAACCGCTCCAGGAGCTCTATGGCGACCTGGTTGCCCAGTCAGTTCGGGTATTGTATGGTGGATCGGTCACCGGTGCGAACGCCGCTGAATTCTTCACACAACCGGATATCGATGGCGCCCTGGTGGGCGGCGCCTCCTTGAAGCCTGAATTTGTGAAAATCGTTGAGGCCGCCGCGAAGTGAGTCTCCCCTCACTTCCGCAACCATTCGGTGGATTGCTGTGGTTGCTGCTGGCGCTGGGGCTGCTGTTATGGTCTCAGCGCCAGTTGCACAGCGAGCTGCAATCCATCTTGTTGCTCATTACGCGCCAGCCAACGGTTGCGTTGGTCATCTTCTCATTATTGTTCTTCCCAGGTGTTTTCCTGCACGAGGCCAGCCACTTCCTGGCAGCCCGGTTGCTTGGCGCGCGTACCGGGCGCTTTTCACTCATCCCCCAGATGATGCCCGGAGGACGTCTGCGTCTGGGATACGTGGAGGCTGCACCCGCCGGAGCGTTCCGGGATGCTCTCATCGGTGTTGCTCCTTTGCTATCCGGCGCCGGGTTGGTCGCCTGGGTCGGTTTGAACCGCTTGGGGTTGGGCGGATTGGAAGTTAAGCTGACGGGTGGGGGCATCCAGGCTTTACTGGCAGCGGTCGCAGGTATTCCCCAACAGACCGACTTCTGGATCTGGTTCTACCTCGTTTTCACGCTGAGCTCGACCATGTTCCCATCCACATCCGACCGGCGCGGCTGGCTCTCCGTCAGCCTGGTGATCACCGGGCTGCTAATAGGCGCTATCCTGGCAGGCGCAGGGCCGTGGATGGCGCAAGCGTTAGTCCCGGGGTTGGAACGCGCCATGCAGAGCGTCGCCGCGATCTTCTCCGTCTGCCTGGCTGTCCAAGTTGTTCTGCTGCCGCCCCTCTGGCTCCTCCGGGTTGCCATCTCTAAAATGTGGGCATAAGCAAATCTCAGCCGGTGCCGAACTGCCGGTCGCCCGCATCCCCTAAGCCCGGGACGATGTACCCACGCTCGTTCAGATGATCGTCAACGGCGGCCAGGTAAATCGGCACATCCGGGTGGTGATCTTGCAAATTTCGAATGCCTTCCGGCGCCCCGATCAGGCCCACAAATTTTATTTTTTTTACACCCCAATTCTTGAGCAAGTCTACCGTCGCCACGGCGGAACCCCCGGTTGCCAGCATCGGGTCGAGGATCATACAAACCGATACTGTGGGCTCAATGGGTAATTTGTTATAGTATTGCACCGGCTTCAAGGTGCGCTCGTCACGGTACAGGCCAATGTGCCAGACTTCTGCTGAAGGCATTAATTCCCAGATGCCTTCGACCATTCCCAGTCCAGCGCGCAGTATGGGAACCAAACCAATTTTCTCCTGCAACTCTCTCCCAGAAGCGGACCCCATGGGTGTTTCCACGCTCACTGGAGATGTCGATAGGTCTGCGGTGGCTTCGTACGCGAGAAGTGCGGCCAGTTCACGCACCAACTCGCGGAATTTCTTCGGCTCTGTTGAGGTACTGCGCAGGCGGGCTAGCTTATGCGCCACCAACGGGTGGGGAGAAGGGTAGATATTTGCCATGAATATCCTCCGCGGAACTGGAATTTCTCCAATTATAGCTTGAAATGGTGACCATTGGTCATCGTTTGGGGGCGTAGAAAAACGGGTATAATTTACCACATGATTGAGCAGCCCAACCGCCTGGTGAATCCTGAGCCAAAACCGGACGATCGCCTGGATCAGGCCCTACGTCCCCATCGCCTGGGCGATCTCATCGGTCAGGACCAGGTCAAGGAAAACCTCTCGATTCTGATCGACGCTGCCCGCCACCGTAACGAACCGCTGGACCACGTGCTTTTCTACGGTCCTCCCGGCCTGGGAAAGACCACCCTGGCTCACGTTCTGGCCAACGAGATGGGAGTCAACATCAAGATAACCGCCGGACCTGCGATCGAGCGCGCCGGCGACCTGGCAGCGATTCTGACCAACCTTCGAGCAAGCGACGTCCTGTTTATCGACGAAATCCACCGGTTGGGACGGGCGGTCGAGGAAGTCCTCTACCCTGCCATGGAAGATTATGCCCTGGATATCATCATCGGTAAAGGACCTTCCGCCCGCTCGATCCGCCTCAAGCTGCCGCGCTTTACGGTTATCGGAGCCACGACCCGCCTGGCATTGGTCACAGCGCCCCTGCGCGCACGCTTCGGGGCAGTATATCGCCTGGATTTCTACGATTTGAAAGCGATGTGCTCTATCGTGTCTCGCGGAGCCCGATTATTGGGAGTGGAGACGGACCTGGACGGGGTGTCCGAGATTGCCCAGCGGGCCCGGGGAACACCGCGGGTGGGATTGCGCCTGCTGCGCCGGGTGCGTGATTTTGCCCAGGTGCGTGCACAGGGAACGATCACCAAAAACGTAGCCGAGGAAGCCTTAAATCTGCTGAATGTTGACCTGCTTGGTTTGGACGATGTCGACCGGCGGGTTCTGTTGACGGTTATTGAAAAATACAACGGCGGTCCGGTCGGTCTGAACACCATCGCTGCATCGATCAGCGAAGAACCCGACACGATCATGGACGTGGTCGAGCCCTATCTGCTCCAATTGGGTTTTCTAGACAGAACCCCCCAAGGGCGGATCGCTACCCAGCGCGCTTACGAGCATCTGGGGATTCCCCATGAAAATGGGCAGCAACCAAGGTTAATATAAGGGACAGGTCAAGAAGGCAACAAGGTGACCCCCTCCCTGCCTCCCCCAAATTTTGTAGGACAAAAATTTAGGGGAGGAGCCCGACACCCTCCCTGCCTCATTGCCTAATAACCTCATTTCCTCATTGCCTTATTGCCTTGTTGCCTTATTGCCTTGTTGCCTCATTGCCTTATCGCCTCGTTGCCTTTTTGCCCCATTGACTTCTCATGCATACTTCTGATTTCGATTATGACCTGCCTCCCGAACGGATCGCTCAAACGCCGGTGGAACCGCGGCATGCCTCTCGTCTACTTGTCTTGCACCGCGAAAGCGGTGCACTCGAGCACACCACATTCTGGGAGCTTGGGCGCTTCCTGAAGCCGGGTGATGTGCTGGTCTTGAATCAGACCCGGGTGATTCCCGCCCGGCTGTTTGCCCGGAAGATTCCTTCAGGTGGACGGGTTGAGCTGCTGCTCCTCCGGCGCATCGACGCAACCTTATGGGAAGCTTTGGTCGGAGGAAAGGGGATGGACCCGGGCCGTTCCGTGCAAATTGAGAATGGACCGGTCGCACAAATCGTGGCAAATCTGGAGGGCTCGCGACGTATGGTCCGTTTTGCCGAGCCGGTAGAAGGTCTCCTGGATCGCATCGGTCAAATGCCGCTCCCGCCCTATATTCACGAACGCCTGGCTGATCCGGAGCGATACCAGACGGTTTACGCGCGTGAGCCGGGTTCGGCTGCGGCGCCGACTGCCGGGCTACACTTCACCCCCGCGCTGCTCGCTCGCCTGGAAGATGATGGGGTGCGGCTTGCTCGCGTTACCCTGCATGTCGGCTTAGATACTTTTGCCCCGGTCACTGAACAAGACCCACTCGAACACAGGATACATACCGAATGGTGTGAGGTCACCCCACAAGCAGCCATTGAAATCAATCGGGCCCATCAAGAAGGCGGGAAAATAATTGCCGTGGGGACAACCAGCGTGCGCACCCTGGAGTCGGCCGCCCGCCTGGCCGCGCCCGGCAGCGGGATTGCACCGTTTAGCGGACCGACCGGGTTGTTCATCCTGCCTGGGTTCACTTTCCAGGCGGTTGAGGGTCTGGTGACCAACTTTCACCTGCCCCGTTCGACGCTCCTCATGCTGGTCAGCGCCTTCGCCGGACGGGATAAGATCCTCAACGCGTACGAAACCGCCAAACAAGAGGGTTACCGGTTTTTCTCCTTTGGCGACGCCATGCTGATTCTATAGATGGGATGCGTCGTCGTAGTGCCTCAAGCTTAGCCCATGGTATAATTTTTTTTATAAAATCTATCAATAATTGAGAGAGAACTTATGCCACCTACTCGCACTTTTTGTCCTCGCTGCAAACAACCGATCACGGCCGAAATCAATCAACTTTTTGACGTCAATCTAGATCCAGAAGCCAAGCAACGCTTGCTTTCTGGGAGTTTTAATATCGCCCGCTGCCCGAATTGCGGTTTCGAAGGCCCGATCTCCAGTCCTATCGTCTATCACGACCCAAATAAAGAATTGCTCCTCACCTATTTTCCACCCGACTTGGGCTTGCCCGTCAATGAGCAAGAACGAATGATTGGTCCGTTGATCCGCCAGGCGGTCGATCGCCTGCCAAACGAGAAGCGCAAAGGATACCTGTTGCGTCCTCAGAGCATGCTGACCATGCAAACTATGATCGAGCGGATCCTGGAAGCCGATGGCATCACCAAGGATATGATCCAGGCGCAGCAGCAACGCTTGAGCCTGCTTCAGCGCCTGATGGCCGCCGCACCCGACACCCGCCTGGAGATGGTCAACCAGGAAGGCGAATTCATGGACGAGAGCTTCTTCGCACTGCTCTCGCGCCTGATCGAAGCTTCACTGGCCAGTAACGATGAAAAATCTGCCAACCAGTTGATGGAGGTACAAAATCAAGTATTACCGCTGACCCCGGTGGGTAAACGCTTGCAACGTCAGGCTGAAGAGACTCAGGCCGCTGCAAAATCGCTCCAAGAAGCCAGCCAGAAAGGGCTGACCCGAGAAAGCCTGCTAACCCTGATCATTGCTGCTCCGAACGAAGATCGGTTGCAGGCCCTGGTGGGCATGGCCCGTGGCGGGATCGATTATCAGTTCTTTCAGTTACTTACCGAGCGTATCGATAGAGCCAAGGGCGAGGAGAAAAAGAAACTGGGGACTTTACGGGAGCAGCTCACCCAGATCACCCAACAGATTGATGCGGAGGTGAAAATCCAGGTCGATGGCGCCCGCAAACTGATCGAAGCACTGGTAAAGACCGATGCCATAGAACAGAACATACAACGGGTAATGCCGGCTGTAAATGATCTCTTTATCGAAGTATTGCGGACGGAAATTGACCAGGCGCGCCAAAAGAATGACCAACCGCGTTTGCAAAAGCTTGAACAGATCGCCAAAGTAATCCAAACGGTCAGCGCCCCACCCCCTGGTGTGGCATTAATCGAAGAGCTCATTGGCGCGAAAACTGAGCAGGAGCGCGAGAAGATGCTTGATCATCATCGGGATGAGATCACTCCCGAGTTTCTGGATACGTTCAATAACCTGATCATGCAAATCGAGGGACAGCCCTCGCCGAGCAACGATGACAAAGCCCTGGTAGAACAGATTCAAAGCGCTTACAGGGCTGCTCTGCGGTTTTCCATGCAAACAAACCTAAAGAAAGCCTAGAACCGAAGCGAAATAAAAATGCCTGGCGACTTGAACTGCCAGGCATTTTTTATTTCGCTATGGTTATGCTAACGGGTTTTCCAGGCGGAGGCCATGCCCGCGGATTGTGATGATATACTCGTGGGTCGGGTCGAGGGTCGAAAGCCGGTCGCGCAAACGGCGAACCAGTGCATCCAGTGCTTGTTCCGAGACGCCTTGAGCGTTTTGATCTGACCAAATCGCGTCGATCAAGTGTTCACGTGAGACAACCCGGTCGGGCTGATCGTAGAGAACCTGCAATAGCCGGAATTGCGGAACAGAGAGGGAGGGGGTGACTTCCTGGTTGCCGATCCATACTCGTCGCGACCGGCTTTCAAGCCGTAACCGGTGGGCAGGTTCTGGAAATTGCCGGTCGCTCGCTTCCAGGGGCATGGTCGCATCGGAACTGAGATACACGAAGCTCTGAACAACCGCAACCTGGATTGCATCGCCATCCCGGAGGACGACCGGCTCGTCGAGGCGTAAGCCGTTGCAATGTGTGCCATTTTTACTCCCCAGGTCTTCCAGAATGATCCCGTCGGGGGCAGGCATCAATCGAGCATGGTAGCGGGAAACTTGCCGGTCTGGAATGATGATCTCGCAAGATGGGTCGCGGCCAACCACCAGGGTTTGGGTGATCATCCAGCGCTGCCCGTTCAATGGACCTGCCTGGCCGATAAGAACGGGGAATTCGTTACCGTTGTGCTCCATCGCACGTCCTTCCGTTTCCAGGCTGTCTTTTGACCGTTCCGACCAATCGGGATTTTACCTCTCGGGGTATAATATAGCAGAAAAGATGGTTTTTGTACAATGCCAACCCTACGGTCGTTAATTAGTCGGCCAAACGCCGAAATCTATGAATGGGGGAAGGCATTATTCGTGATATTGTTTTTTCTGGACACGTGCCATGCCAATCCCGATTAAAACCGGGGAAGTACTGCGCGGCCGTTACAAAATCCGGCGGATCATCGGCCAGGGTGGAATGGGTTGCATCTACCTGGCAGATGACCTGCGCCTGGACGGACGACAGTGTGCCCTAAAAGAGGTTGAGAATGACCGGACGATGCCGCCCGAATTGGTCCGCCAGGCGCGTGATCAATTCATGCGCGAAGCAACTGTCCTGGCGCGCTTAGACCATCCCAACCTCCCCAAAGTATCCGATTTCTTCTCAATCGGCGGGCGCGATTACCTGGTGATGGACTTTGTGCCGGGGAAAGATCTGCGCACCTTGATGGTGGAGGCGCGCCAGTCGAACACATTCCTGGCCGAAGCCGACGTACTAAGCTGGGCCAACCAACTCGCGGACGCCCTGAGCTATCTCCACGTTCAGGACCCTCCCATCCTCCATCGCGACATCAAACCCAGTAATCTGAAACTGACCCCCAGCGGCCTTTTGAAATTGGTAGATTTCGGTCTGGTCAAATTGCTGGCGCCTGGTGAAGTGACCATAACCGTCATGCAAGGCCAGGGTACTGCATTGTATACTCCCATTGAACAGTACGGCGGTGATAGCGGCCATACGGGCGTGCAGAGCGATATTTTTGCTTTCGGCGCCACCCTGTATCACTTGCTGACCAACACCCCTCCCATCAATGCGCGCGAGCGCTTCCTCAGCCCCGAGAGCCTGCTCGCCCCTCGGCAAATCAACCCCGATATCAGTCCACGGACTGAACGTGCTATTTTATGGGCGATGAGCCTGCATCCAAACGAACGACCGGCGACAATCGAAGCCTTCCGGCAGGCGTTGCTTGGCGACCGCATACCCCCAGCGCGTTCAACTCCCCACAAACCTACCCTGAGAACGACTCTACAATCCTATCCGGAACGGGTCTTGCTCATGGTCTCAGCCGGCCTGGCAGCGATTGGTTTGATCGCCAGCCTGGTACGTTAATCCCGCTGACACATTAACATAATCGCTCCAGTGGGGCGATTATGTTAATGTTTTCTTATCGATGCGCGCGATGGATAACCTTCTGGTCCAGCCAGGAACGCCAGCCGACTCCAGCAGCCCAACCTAAAAGCACACCCATGAATGTCAAACCCAAAACTCCCAGCCGGCCGGCATTTTTTACCCATTCTGCTGCTCCTGGAAGTCCCATAGCCAGGTAGGTGAACCCACCCAATCCGCCCAGGATGCCGCACAGCGCCCAACGCACACCCCAACGCATGGATCCCCACCCGACCCCTACAAAGTAAATTCCGCTTGCACAAGAAGAGATGAGTAGAATGGATAATAGCCAATCGCCAAAGTGGGGCCGAGATGACGCTATCGGTGTGGGCATGATTTCGACAATCTCCGTGGCGGTAGGGGTAAGCGTAGGCACAGGAGTATTGGTCGGCGATGGCGACGGAGCCTCGTGCGTCACTCCCGCGGGTTCTCCTTTGAGAATCGGCAAACGCAGGATATCGGAAGTCTGCGCAGCGCCGGAGGATACCCGAATCTCCAACAAACCATCCCGGTCAATCAGGAAGGCTGCCCGGGCCACTCCTTGAGTTGTAACGGCATTCATCTGCTGTACGGTGGTTGCATCACCATTCCGGATAAAGATGAAATGCACCGGGGTACCATCCGGGACAGGGTGGTTATTGTGGTCCCGGATAACGCCGGTAATTAATGGAATCGTATCCCCGATGCGAAAAGTTGGTCCATTGACCGGCTCGGGGGTTCCAGCCTCTGTCGGCAGGGGTCCCAGCGTCGGGAGGACGCCTGGTGGTAGGTCGATCGCCAGCGGAATCACCCGAGCGGGATCCGCTGATACAACCGTTTCCAGGTTATAACCGGCGCCTGGAACGGAGATAGGCAACTGCCCGGCCGGAGATTGTTCTCGGAAGAGCACCCTGGCAGCCACATCCAGAAAAACCGGGATTTTGCTATACAGCCCATAATACGCAGTGACCTTGGCGATATCGGTAGCATCCAGGTAATCGGGGGCATTGAATGCGAAAACAATAACTTTCTGTGACTTATCCAACAAATCGGGTCGCTCGGATAGTAAGCGCTTGAGTGCACCGGAAGCCGGGCGATCTTTGCTCTCATTGAGCATCGAGAACACGACCCAGTTGGCGGAGTGGAGATCGTCTTCCAGGGTTTGCAACCCGGCAAAGCCGTTCAGGTAATTTTCCAAATCGATGAATGAGTAGGAGGACAAGCGGGTGGAATTGACCTGTCCGCTTACCTGGGGGCCGTACAATTTGAGGATCGCATTTTGCAACCCGTCCACCGGGAGTAAGTCGACTTCCTTACACAGGCTGCACTGCCTGGCTGTCTGAGTATCAGTGAAAAATACCACCCGGTCGGCGCGATCCGGGGGCTGGGGCATGATTCCATCCAGATCGCTGGTTTGTGGATTGATCAAGGTCACTGCCTGGCCGGCGACGTCATTTGCCACCTGCTGAGTTTCTGGCGTCCCCAGGTTGGTGAGTCCTTCTTGAGAGGAAAGCACCGTCCCCAGGTCGAAATTCGGGTACATGCGCGACTTGACACTTAGAATGCGCGTTACAGCAGCATCAACGCGTTGCTGGAATGCCTGGTCCTCGCGGTATTTCTGCGCAAAGAACTGCAGGGTGCGCCCCAATGTGGTGTAGGTATCTGCGTCACCGCTGGCTGTGAAGTTATCAACGTAGAGCAAATCGTTCCCGGCCAGGAAAGCGTCCCGAGCGACCTGGCGTGCATCGAAGCTTTTCATCGACGGGTCATATAAACGCCGGACAGCCCGGCTGCCAAGGTCATCGCTGACGATCATGCCGCCGTTATCGTGCCAGGCGCCAAGCGCAGGCATCGCCAGTAATTGGGTCATCGCCGATGGATCCAGACTGACCGGCTTCGTCACCGGGCGGATATTCCCCTGCAAGCCGGTGTAGCGAACGTGGGAAACCAACAGGCCATCTGCCGAAGCTTCTTGTGTGGGGGAATTTCCGGTAACCGCAAAAAAGGGGAGTAGATCGGTTTGTTTTAAGCGATCTAAGGGCGTGCGTACGGTGGCCACTTCATTCTGTGGCGGGCGATCCGCACCGCCGCCGCCCGGGAAATGTTTAACAATCACGGCAATCCGCCGGCTGCTCCCGGTATGCAATCCGGTGATATACGACTTTCCCATCTCGCTGACCCAGTAGGGATCGCCAGAAAACGTCTCAACCCCCAGATCCTGGCTGCCTTCTGCGTAAGGATGCTCATTGATATCCAGCGAGGGTCCCAGGAATAGGTTGATCCCAACTGCCTGTAATTCCTGGCCAAGCGCCTGGCCTACCCGGTTGGCCAGTTCAGGCTTCCAGGTCGCTCCAATCGCCAACAGATCAGGCATTTGGGTCAGACCTGCGAGAATCTGGTCACCCGGAGGGCCGTCGCCATCCTGTTGGATCCCGACGAATAATGGGACGTAATTGGGGAGCTGAGTATTGCCCGCTCCGGAATTAGGGGTGTCCGACCGGGAAGCGTTCCAATTATTGGTCTGCAGCTCGGAAACCAACCGGTGAAGGTCTTGAACCGTTTGATCTGGCCCGATAAAGTTATCATTCGCAGCCAGGAGCATGACTCCCCCGACGTGGTATTTGGTGATCAAATCGTATATTTGGGACGTTTGGTTGACCTGGTTCCCTTTGAAGGTGACCAGAAATAGCTGACCAACCCGTTCCTCTGGGGTCAACCCTTGCATAATTGCCTGTGCGTTGGCAAGATCAGCCCGCTGAGTCGCAAGTTCCCCCGCCTGACCGGGGGTGACCGGGGCCAAACCGCCAAACAGGATCCCCAAAGCAAGGATTATTCGGGCAAATTTACCGAAAGGAACCTTCAAATAATTTCTCCACAAGGATCGAACAGTAGTATTCAACCAGGCGATCACCTTCCCATCCTGGGTCTATCCTCCGGAAACGGGAACGATCGAATCTACAGGCTCCCCTAGGACGTGCAATGCCAGGGCAGGGTCATCCGTAAAGATACCATCCACCCCCAGGCGAAACAAGCGACGCATGTCCTCAGGTTGGTTGACCGTCCAAACGTGGATGCGCCGTCCACGGCGATGCACCCGTTCTACCAGGTGAGCATCCACATCCGTGGTATAGGGATGCAATGCATCGTGCGGGATAATCCAGGCGCCTAATGCGCGCACCCAGCGACCGGTTTTCCCCTCAAGGGTCAACAGGCCCAATGG
>JAQTMA010000077.1 GCA_028714615.1 Anaerolineaceae bacterium
CCCAGGGAGAGGATACCCTGACCGGGATTGTGCCGGTCGGCCATATGTCAGAGAATGGAGATCAGGATTGGGGGGCTATCCGCGACCAGGCCCGCCAACAAATCTTCGACCGCCTGGCAACCCTGGGAATCACGGACCTCGCAAGCCACATCAAATTTGAGACCTCCTTCACCCCGTTATCCTGGCGAAAACGCTACAACCTGGTGAAAGGGTCAACCCACGGACTTTGCCATAACCTGACGCAGTTGGGCTATTTCCGTCCGTCCAACCGGCATGCGCACTACTCCAACCTGTACTTCGTGGGCGCCAGCACCCATCCGGGTACCGGGTTGCCGACCGCTATGGTCTCTGGGCGCCTGACTGCTCAGCGCATCGTGGATGAGATTACAACCTGAAGGTTGTAATCCCCAAAATCATCCCCAACTTTGATCAGCTCCGCAACCCGAGAAGCGAGGGAAAGGAATACTTGCGCACCGCCGCCACCGAATATTCCCCCCCAGAAACGATGGCTTCTGCAGCCCGGATGCCGCTGTGGATGGCGGGACCGATGCCCTCTCCCATATCCCGTGTGGCGAGACCGGCCGCATCCCCGATGATGAAGGCATTCCCATTTCGCGGCGCCGGGTTCCTCCCGCGAAGATAATAGGAGTGCCCGGCTGGTTTATAATCGTGTCCCCTGACCAGTCCCATCTCATCCAGCTTATCCACCAGCAGCCGCCAATGGCGCTTGAGTGTATCATTCCTGGCTTTTAGCTCAGCCGCGCTGCCGCCCACACCTACGTTTACAAACCCATTGGCTTTCGGTACGTACCAGGCATACCCGGGCAGTCCATTTTGAAAGAACCACAGGAAACAGCGATCGTCCGAATAATCATACGCAAATTCCTCTTCCTGCGCGACGATCAAGGAGCCTTTGGTTTGCCCTACATCCTGTTGAAAATACGCCTGGTTGACCGGGCAGTGCGTTCCACCCGCGCCAATCAGGTATTTTGCTGAATACTCACCATCGATGAGATACTGACCATTTTCGCAAGCAATCGTCTTCACTGTGTGGTTCACATAGTGAGAACTCGAGCGTTGTAATAACCAATGATCAAACTCGACCCGGCGGATTGCATACTGGCGGGTACGGAGTTTGAAGTGAAAACCTTTGACGGCAACCTGAAAACTGTTGAAGGGGGTGAAGCTGTGCGGATAATCCCCCGCGACCATCTCCAGGTCGCGCAGCACCTGAGGCGTGATCCACCCTGCGCATGGCTTGAAACGGGGAAAAGTAGCCTTATCCAACAGGAGGAAATCCACCTGCCGCTGCTGCAATTTCCAGGCGCAAGCCCCGCCCGCTGGACCGCCGCCAACGATGATGACCTCGGTCTTTTTCATGGTATGTCTTAACTGAAGCGGCAATCGGGCTGTGGCGTTCCGGTGCGGGTGAAGACGATCTGCCAGAGCTGTTGGCCGCGCGACCGGAAGGCGCCGGCGCTGGTTAACAAATAATAGCGCCACATCCGGTAGAAACGATCTCCATATTTCTGCTTCAGATCTGGCCAGGCTTTTTCGAAATTGGCGTGCCACGCCATGAGAGTCGGATCATACTGGGGACCCATATTCTGCCAATCTTCCATGACGAAACTGTTTTCCATGGCCTCGCCTAGTTGGGCAATCGAGGGCAGCATACCATTGGGAAAAATATATTTATCCGACCACGGCTCGCCGTTCGTTATGGTTTTATTTCCGCCGATCGTATGCACAAAGGCAATCCCATCCTCTTTCAGACAACGGTCGACCACTTCCATGTACGTGCGGTAGTTCTTGTACCCCACATGCTCCATAATGCCAATAGAAATGACCGCATCGAACTTTCCTTGCACTTCGCGATAATCCTGTAAGCGCAATTCCACCGGCAATCCTTTGCACAACTCGGTACCCAGCGCAATCTGTTCCTTCGAAACCGTCAAGCCGAGCACCGAAACGCCGTATTTTTCGGCTGCATATTTTGCAAAACTGCCCCATCCACAGCCAAGTTCCAGTATTTTCATACCGGGTTTTGCACCGATCTTCTTGCAAACCAGTTCGAGTTTCGCTTCTTGGGCATCATCCAATGTGGTGGCATTTTTCCAATAGGCGCAGGTGTAATTCAGGCGTTTGTCCAGCATGGCGCGATAGAGATCATTACCGATGTCGTAGTGCTTGATCCCCACTTCGTAAGCCCTGGAGGAAGACTGCCGGTTGAACAACCGCGCCCGGACGGCTTGATAGAGATAGCGGATTTCGTTCCTCACTTTATCGTCAAGGTGGGCTTTGAGGACACGGTTTATGAGCTCATCGATTGAATGGCAATCCCACCACCCGACCACATACGATTCTCCCAGGCCGAGGGATGCATCGCTCAGGACGCGGTTATAAAACCGGTTGTCACGAACCTGAATGTCCCATGGATGGCTCCCGTTAACTTCGACCTCCGCAAGCGATAGTAAATCACGCATGACCATTTCTGAATTCTGCATTTTTCCCTCCTCTATGCAACCTTGATCTGTCTTCTATGATGAACACAAATCTGGTTCAATAGTAGCGCGAAATGGTGCAAAGCGAAAGGGGGGTTGACTTTGTAGCCAACCCCCCCGATGATTTGTGAAGTGGACGATCGGGTTAAGAATTGGAAGCTACAGGTGCTTGTTCAGGGACCTTGATCAGCTCAAGCTCGATCTCGATATCGATGTCATCCCCCACCAGGAAACCACCGGTCTCGAGGGCTTTGTTCCAGTTCAAGCCCCACTCCTTGCGGTTAATGCGTCCAGAAGCGGCGAACCCGAAGCTGGTCGATCCCCAGGGACTCTTGGCGCTGCCAGTGTACAGGACGTCAAGAGTCGCTTCATGGGTGATGTCTTTGATGGTCAGGTCTCCGGTCAGATGTGCGTGATGCCCATCCAACACCTTCACCCGCTTGCTCTTGAAGGTCATGGTAGGGTATACGTCTGCATTGAAGAAGTCCGCGGAGCGCAGGTGAGTGTCTCGCTGTGGATCGCGGGTGTTGATGCTGGCCGTCTCTACCTGAATATTGACGGTGGTCTCGGAGGGGGCAGCTTCGTTCAGATTGATTTCACCAGAGAAGCGCTCGAACTGGCCGCGTACTTTCGAAATCATCATGTGGCGGACAGAGAACTGAATTTGGGTATGAGCGGTATCGATTTTCCAGGACATTTTTCTACTCCTTTGAAGTAAAGACATTTGACATCAAACTATTTGTGCAAAATAATCGCGCGAGGGGAACCGGAAAGCCGGCGCTTATCCGCGCGAATGTGTTCCTAAGATTTTACTGAGGCTGCCCAAGGTAGCCTGTTCTTCGGGTGATAACACCCCGAACTCGTGCGAGATGGCTTCTACCATGCGAGGGAAGACCAACTGGATCAACTGTTCCCCGGCGGGGGTCAGGCAGATCGTGACCATGCGCCGGTCAAACGTTTCGCGCTCGCGTACGACCAATCCGCGCTTCTCCAGGTTATCCAAGACCAGGGTGATATTGCCGGTCGATTTCAACTGCTTGGCGGAAAGCGCCCCCTGGCAGAGCGGCCCGAGGTGGTACAGGGTTTCAAGCACGCCGAACTGGCTGGGGGTGAGGCCTTCGAGCGCGGCGCTGCCGAACAATCGACTCTCCAACATGTTGGAAGCCCGGGTGAACTTGATAAACGTGTCCAAAGCCAGGGTGTTCTGGGGGTCTCCTGTGTAATGAGTTGGCATGGTCTGGTTCGGTCCCGTTATCTCTAGTTCAAATATTTTGATATCAAGATAATAGCATGGTAAGCCAGTCATGTCAAGAGGTGGATCGCAGGATCGTCCGGATGAGGGTCGGGGTGATCCTGCTGATCCACTCTGGGCAGGTGCTTCCGAATACGCCAGCCTATTATTGAAGGAATGTCTCGGGGGTGATCCGTCCGTCTTCGATCACCAACCCATTTGTTGCAAACACCAATTCTTCCTGGCACTGCTTCTCGGTTGTTCCCTTATCTTTATCGAGTGGATCTACGGGTGCAAGGACAGTTAAGTTGGAAGTGATCTGCCCACTGCCACCCTCCAACCGCCAGATATTGCCATCCGGGTAGCTTTTTGTGTAGTTGACCCCGCTATACTCAATCTTTTTGAATGAGTATTCTCCATGCACCGTCCCATAGGCGTTTCCCAATCCGCAACCAGCCAGAAGCGGCAGGAGCAGCAGGCTGATGGCGAGCAGCAAGAACAAAAGGTTTTTTTGTAGTTTTCTCTTCCGGAGAAGCAACCCCAGGAGACCTGTTCCGGGGATAAGCGGAAGCAATCCCCAGCGGGCTGCTCCGGCTGTTGGATTCGTGTGTCCTGGGGCGGCTGTAAATACTTCCGCCGGATCCAAGGTGGTTACTTGCTTGGCGATAGTGACGGTGTACTTCAGTTTTATTTCTTCCTGGCCTGGTTCGATGCTGCCCTCAAAGGTAACTCCTGGCTGGGAAATGGGAGTAACCTGGGTCCAGATCAAACGTATCTTTTTGGGATCAGCCGGATCGTTTTTAAAAGTTCCATAGGCGGACATGGCTTTAATGAATACGTCCTCAGGCAATTGCCCAAGCCCAAAATCTGCTTCGTTTTCTGCATTCGATTCATATCCACAGGTATCTTGCGCGACGGTGATCAACTTAAGGTCTTTTGCCTGCCAGTCTCCCTGAAGATCAATGGGGGCTAGCTGAGCTCTGAATATCTCGTCGCCGGCTCCCATAGCAACCAGGCGGACTTTGTTGATCCCCAATTTCTGGTGGATCGGGGCAATATACAGGTTCGCTGCACCAGAAACGCGCTGAGGAGAGCCGTCGTTGATGCTAAACCAGAAGTCGGGACTGCCAGCCACACCTTCGATCTGCAGCCCGACAGGGATTCCCGAGTTCACAACCATGTCCTCTCCCGGCGATTCGCCTCCATTGCCGACCCACAACGGATAGACGGCTCCTTTAACCAATTCAGCCTGAATTTTCACGCCCGTGTCATCTCGCGTCATTTGTGGAGCTGAACTGGTAAACCAGAATTCCGTATCCCCGGTTTTCGCACGCCGGGCCAACAGATAGTCACCGTACCAGTGGCCGTTACGGACGTTTTCGGGCAGGTAGATACCACTGTTCGTTACCGAAGGCGCTGCTCCCAGCAGATAACGGGCTACGTCATCCATGTTTTTAAGGTAGCGTTCCTGGGCGCCGGCATCAAATGGATAGGTACCCGCGTTGATGGCCGCGACAAACTGGGTGCGACTGACCGAACAGACGGAAGTGTCGTCGCATAACCCGACCTGTACCATTTGAGATTGGATATAGCGAGCTTCTTCGCTGCTGCTCCAGGTGAAAGGATTTAACTGCCAGCCGAGCTTGATCCCCAGATTGACCCGTCCATACTTAGATAGGTGGGCAGTGAGAGCTTCATCATTGATCAAAAAAGTAGCATTGTCCGCTGCCATTTCCAGCCACCAGGATTCAACCCCCGACAGTACGTTGGCTGTCATAGGGTATTCCTCATCCTCTACCCAATGGAACAGCTCATGAGCCAGAGTCTGCCAGTTTGGTTGGCCGCCGGGCGACTCAGAAAGATCCACTGGGAGATACAGATTGCCGGTTTTCGAACTGTATTTTGGCGCATCACTTCCGCCAACAACGATATAGAGCGGGTTGTTTTTGCTCAATTCGGCAGCTTTAATTCCCAACTCCTTCTCATATTTCTGCATGATCCCCGCAGAGGTTTCAGCCAGGTCATTAAAGGTGGCGCTTGTAGGAAGCTTAGAATCATAGAAGATGTAGACAGTGCCGAGTTTATTCCGGACGCAATAGTTGTGCCACCAATCGCCGCAGGAATCGAGCATCCCCTGCTGGACGTGAGCAGCACTACCTGGTGGGCGTTTATTCTGCGAGCTCGGTGATGGAAGGCGGAACCCTGATTTGGGTTGGGCGACAAGATAGTATGTTGTCCCTGTCTCAATTCCCTGGGGGGTGAATCCTGGGTCGGAAGCCGAAGCGGTAAGGAAGGGATTGATTTCCAATTTTCCGTCTACAGGCTCGACGTCCAACACACCTGCATATTTTCCATCCACGACCACAACCAGGCGGGATTCGAGTGAACTGGCTGGAAACGTCAACTTGCCGCGGCGAGATCCGTCGTCGCCGCCATTCTGCAAAACGCTGTACGCCAGGGATTCGAGTTTGTACCCGGCGCCCAGAGCTTCTTCAAAAGTCTGATCTACCTGGCTGCTGGTGAGTTCCACCTTTTGGGTAATTGCTTTATCCGGCGATATTGCCAGTCCCACCCCTTTCGCGTCGGAATGGCTATTTCCATCTGGGACAATTTCTATCGTATCTACGGGCGTAAACCCAACCGGACGAATGGGGCTGGCGCCTTGTTCGAGAACCGGTTTTGCCAGCTTGCCTGTGGAAAAGAAGTAGATGCCGATTCCCCCAACCCCGATGCAACTCAGCAGGACGATCACCACAACCCCAATTCCAATGATTCGATAAGTTCTTTTCGATGGATGAGTGCGTCCTGGGGTAGGACGGGCAGGCTGGGAAGGTAGCATGATTTCCTCCTTGAAATCCCAATGAAAGGCATGCGGGTAAGATCTGGTGGACCGGTCTACTCTCTGTATTAACGCGATGAATGCGATCTATTACACTGTACACGTGCAGGAAACACATTAATAGTATGCAGAGCTTGTAGATATGCAAGCAAAATGTAGGGTGAAAATCATACTATGTTAGAATTGCTTTACGGATCGCACGACCAGTGCATGCTCCCATCGGACCAGTCGAATTGAATGATGCCCTCCCATTTCGCAGCGCCAAGAAGTAGGAACGGCCAAATCACCTGGCTGTTCTGCGTGATCAGCGCGGTGGTTGCACTGGTCTTTTTGCGGGTCTCCCCGGCCAACGCCGCCGCTCGTGGCCAGGAACTGCCACCTGTGGTACTGACATCCGGGCATACCGCAGGTCAGACGTTTGTTTCCAAGCACGCCGGGCTGGACGGGATCGCCGTCTACCTGGCTCCGGCGGCGGCGGGCGAGGGGGAGATCACCTTGCGCCTGCGCGCCTCACCGTCTAGCCCCAGCGACCTGGCAACCGCACGCCTGCCGGTAACCCAGGTGGACGGCGATGGTTACTACTCGTTTGCGTTACCTCCCCAATCCGATTCGTATTTGAAATCGTACTATCTCCAATTGGAACTGCAGGGCAGCGGCTCGCTACGCCTGGGTACCAGCTCTGCCGAAACCAGCCTGGACGGGGCCCTGTACCAGGACGGCCAGCCGGTCGAAGCCCAACTGATGTTCAATCAGAGCTATGACCGGGTGCAAAAGGTGCTGGGATTGTTACACCAGGGGACTACCTGGTTGTTTCAATTGGCCTTGGGTGGCCTGGCCTTTTTGCTGCCCGGCCTGGCCTTGCTGCTCTGGCTGCGCCCGGCGGGCGGCAGCCGCTTATCGGCCGGGGAAGCGGCCGGCCTGGCGGGTGGCATCAGCCTGGCGCTCTATCCGCTGCTGATCTTATGGCTAGATGTGGTCGGGCTGCACCCCGGGGCGCTGGTCCCGTGGGTGGTGATCATTCTATCTGCCAGCTACCTGGGGTACCGATTGGTACGCGGTTGGGCTGCGAGCCACAGGCCTCCCCGTTTCCAGGCGGTGGGATTGCGCACCATGTTCACCGGCTGGATGGCTTCGCCGGGTTTCTGGCCGGGGCTTGCCCTGGTTTTCGTCTGTGCGCTGGCATTATTTGCGCGCTTATGGGCCATTCGCACCCTGGCCGCTCCGCTGTGGGGCGATGCAGTTCAGCACACCTTCATGGCTCAATTGATCGCCGAAAAGGGCGGGTTATTTACCTCCTGGCGACCGTACGCCGCTTTCACCGGCCTGACCAACCAGCACGGTTTTTCAACGAATGCCGCGGTCTGGATGTGGGTAAGCGGGCAGTCCGCCACTCAGGCGGTTTTGTTTTTCGGGCAGATGGCCAATTTCCTGGCGGTGTTGGCGCTGTACCCGTTCGTTGATCGGGTGACCCGTGGTAATCGCTGGGCGGGCGTAGCGGCGGTGGCTTTTGCCGGAATCTTCAGCCTGCTACCGGGTTTTTATTTGAATTGGGGCCGCTACGCACAGCTCGCCGGCCAGGTCATTCTCCCGGCGTCCTTGTGGATGGCCTGGGAATGGCTCGATCACGGCAAATCTAGCCGGGGATGGTTGCCATTAAACGCGCTGGTGCTGGCCGGAATGCTGTTGTGCTACTACCGCATGGCTTTTTATTACGCAGGTTTCTTGTTGGTATTATTTTTGTTCCAGATGCTACCGGGTTGGCGGAAATTCGCGCGCCCGAAGTGGAGCCCGTTGATTTCCTGGTTGGGAATCGGGCTTGCAGCGGGTTTTCTGCTCTTACCCTGGATTATCCGAGTGCAGGGCAGCACCCTGGCGGGTCGGGTCGAAGAGGGGGTGACCGGAGGATCTCCGCTTCAGGCGGCTCTGGCTGATTATGCCGCCTGGGGAATCCTCCCCACTTACCTGCCATGGGCGGTCGTTGCTTTGTGCGGGCTGGCCTGGTTGTTCAGCCTGGTGCGCAAGCAGTGGCTGATCAGCGGGTTCCTTTTTTGGACGGCTCTCCTGGCGGGTGTGCGCGCGGCCAGTTTGCTGCATCTGCCCGGGGCTAACCTGATGCAGAGCTTAGCGGTGGTGATCTTTGTCTACATCCCGGCCGCAGTCCTGCTGGGATGGTTCTTCGGAGAAGGATTGCGCTGGCTGGCAGCCAACGGCCGGGCGACCGGGCAGGTGGCATGCCTTGCCCTGGTTGCCGGGGTGAGCGTGTTGGGATTGCCCGGCCAGCTCAGAATCGCTCGGCCTTTTGTCTTTAGTATGGTCACCTGGTCCGACGTTCGCGCCATGACCTGGATTGAACAGAACACCCCCTCAGATGCGTTATTTCTTGTCGAAGCTTACAACGTTTACAGCAATACCGCCCCGGTCGGTACGGACGCCGGTTGGTGGCTGCCCTTGTTGGCGAAACGCCTCAATACCTTACCCCCCCAATACACTTTGATGAGCGAGCAACCCGAACAGCCGGGCTACCTACAACGCGTGATCACATTGAATACAACGCTGGCGTCCAGCCGTCCAGGCAGTCCGGAGGGGTTGAAGGTATTGTGCGCCTGGAACGTCACTCACGTGTATATCGGCCAACAGCAGGGGGAGACCGGCCTGGATACTCAGCCAGAATTCAAACCGGCAGATTTTGAGGGCGACCCGGCTTTCCGGCGCGTGTATGCGCAAGACCGGGTGCGCATCTATGCGCTCCAGCCGGGTGCGTGCACGCATTAGTCCCCATAAGTCAATTTCCCCCTGCTAAGGTGACTGGAAAGTCAAGGCTTGCTTGAATCGCACTGGCGGTTGGAGGATTCGCGCCAGCATGCTAGCCGTCACCACCCCCAAAAAGCCATCCGGCACTCCATAAAAATGCCCGATCCCGAAGAACGCGGCGGTCATCCATAGCGAGTGCTGCTTTCCAACCGGACCTTCCAGGGCTGAGAGGAATCCGGCGCGATAATTCAACTCCTCACCAGAGGCATTCATCACCGCAAAAGGAGCACGAACGGCAGAAGGGGCAATGCCTGAGCGAGCGCCGCCAGAATCCACCCCAGCCGAGGCCAGAAGCTGGGACTCGACATGAGTAACGGGATCGGTTCGGCGATGGCCCCGGTTTTCCCTTAGGATTTTCGCTCTTCAATAGCATCGGAATCAAATCCGCAGGGTTATTATCATTGAATCCATTGCTGATATGCTTCAGTAATAATCCGGAGAGACAGTTTGCATTATTCTAAGCCCCATAGCCTTTACAAAAACGTCTTCAAACCGTAGAATGAAGATAAGCAGCCAGTACCGCTGCATTCCCAAAATTTCCCAAGAACAGTCGATCCATCACCACTCGACTCGGACCGGGCAGCCAGGGCGGGGCGAGTAATCGTCCCCTTACCCCCAGGCGAATCACGAAGGGTTTTGTCCATGGTTTACGCAATATTGGGAAGAATCTGGTACGGGATCGGTCGCGTCCTCTTCGGTCTTTACGCACGGACAATGTTCCGGCTCAACGTATACTGGAGAGCCCCTTTGCCCAAGGGAGCGGTCATTCTGGCCGCCAACCATCCCTGTACGGTCGACCCGGCTATGCTCACCCTGCTGACCCACCGCCAGGTGAGTATCCTCATCCTCGATACCCTCTTCAAGGTGCCTCTGTTCGGCGCCTCGCTCAAGTTCTCCGGGCACATCCCGGTTGTTTGTGGCCAGGGACAGGCCGCTCTGAATGAGGCCGAGCGGTTGGTGCGAGCCGGGCGGTCGGTGGTGATTTTTCCGGAAGGAGAGATCAGCCCGCCGGATGGGGGTTACTGCAAACCGCGCAGTGGGCTAGCTCGCCTGGCCCTGATCACAGGCGCCCCGATCGTGCCGGTCGGCATCCATTTGGACCCCCGCCAGATCCGAGTGATTGAGACCCAGGTCGGTCATAAGCCAGAGATCGGCACCTGGTACCTGAGTGGGCCTTACGGGATGACGGTGGGCGAGCCCATGCTCTTCAAAGGCGGGGTGGAGGACCGCGAGTACGTCAAGCGGGTATCCGAACAGGTCATGAACCGCATCGCGAGGTTGTCTGATGAAAGCGCTCTACGCATCCAGACAGCCGACCGTTTGTACTGGCAGCGCCCCGCCAGCAGCCTGGCCTTGTGGAAGATTCCCCTGGTATTCTTTCGCAATGTATTAGGCTTCGAAGGAGTCATTTAGCTTTTCCCTTTCGTCTCCTTCTTTTCTTCGTGGTTCGAAGGATTAATCTACACTTCCCCTCTCCGTGTCCTTCTTAACTTCATGGTTTACTTTTTCCCCCAGGTTCGCCAACCAATCCTTCAAAATCTGCGTCTCGGGCAACTTGCGCAGGAACATGGCCGCCAGGTCGGCGTGATGCCAGCCGTGCGCCAGGTGCATCTCCACCGGGCAGGTGCCGCTATGCGCCAGGCGGCTGGCAAAAGCCAGGCTGTTTTCCATGTCCACTAGGGGATCGCGATCGCCGTGGATCAATAGAGCCGGGATGCGCTCGTCACCACGGATGGATTGGATCGCATCTGCCCGGTCGCTGTTGGCCTGGCTGCCCACGAAATCATCGATCATTTCCAATAGGGACGGGTTGGTGCAGGTCGCGAAGCTCAGCGGCCCGCTGATCGATAAGACTCCGGCAAACAGATCGCCGGCAAGCAGGTTCCGGCCGGCTGCATCTCGGTCATAGACCAACAGGCTGGCCAGATGCCCTCCGGCGGAGATTCCTCCTGCAATCACCCGCTGTGCGCCCAATCCCAGGGAGTGCAGTACGCTTAACCCGGCTGTCAGGCTGGCGTAGACATCATCCAACTGCACCGGGTACTGGAATTCCGGCGCCAGACGGTAGCCCCCCAGGATGGTGGGGTAGCCCAGGCGCGCGAAGAAATGACCGATGAACCGGTAGAGCGCCGGACTGCCTGATGACCAGCCGCCGCCGTGCAGGAAGAACATGGATGTCAACCGGCGTAACTCAGGATTCTCGGGCCAGAAGAGCAGGTTGTACTGGTTGGGGTGCTCTCCATACTGGACACGCTCCTCGACCAGGTCCGGCTTGGGTAGGCTGGCCCGCACAAATTTCCCGATTTCCGGCACCAGGGCCAGTCGCTCTTCGATTAACCAGTTGGTATTGTTCGGGCTCAAACTCATCGGACAGGATCCTTGACAGTAATGATAGCATGATTATCCGGGTTCACAGGATTTTGTTGGGGTAATGCAAATCATTCGCGGCAGAGCCCATGAACCCAAAAGATCGATTTAACCGATCTATGTTATAATACCATCCTCTTGAAAGAGCTTTGTGCGCTCACGCCGCCAGACCTTGATTGGGATGGCGGCCCTTTTTCAGATCTACAGAAGGGAATCTAAGGAACCCAGGAAATGGAAATCAAACTGTACGTTGGCAATTTATCATTCTCATCAACTGAGGATGAGTTGCGCACCCTGTTCGCACAGGCGGGCACGGTAGCTTCTGTGGACCTGATCAAGGATCGCGCTACGGGAGATTCCAAGGGCTTTGCATTCATCCAGATGAGCAGCCAGGCGGAAGCCGAGAAGGCCATCAAGATGTTCAACGGCTACACGTTGGGCAATCGCGAACTGCGCGTGAACCTGGCCCGTCCAAAAGAAGAAAGTGGCCGCGGTGGTGGTTTCGGCGGTCAGCGGCGTGACACCTACGGCAAAGGCGGCGACAGTGGCGGGCATAACCGCAGCGGTGGCGGTCCCCGGCGCTACTAAAATCGAGTAAACCACTCATCGAGGGATCGTCCCAAAAAGGCAACCACATCGAAGAATAACTCGTAGGGGTGGGTCTACGGCCCACCCCATTTGCTATTGATCGGGAGAATTACCCGGTGGTGGGTCTTTAACCGTCCCCATTTGCTGGTGATCGGGCGAATAACCCGTACACGGCCAAGTTCTTTTTCGTCAACCCCTTTTTGTTAGCAATACGATCGAGACATTTCTGCGCAGCGGAAAGAGCGTTTAGGTCTCTCTGCGGATGATGATCAAAGCAATATCATCTTGTTGCGGAGCGCTGCCCACAAAGCGATGCACCTCTTCGAGCAGCGCTTCTTCGATTTCGTGAGCGGTATGCCCGGATTGGGAGAGAACTACGTCCAGCAGACGTTCCTCCCCGAAGAACTCGCCCTGTGGATTTTCAGCTTCGATAACCCCATCCGTGTACAGGATCAGGACGTCCCCCGGCGAAAGTTTGACCACTTTCTGCTTCCATTGGGCTTGTTCGAGCACCCCCAGGGCCATTCCGGTGGAGCGCAGCGGTTCGATCGTCTCTCTGCCCCTCTGGTAGCTGATCAGATATCCCGGGGGATGCCCGGCGTTGGCAAAGATAAAACGCCCGGTGAACGGTTCGAGGATTCCATATAAGGCGGTGACAAACATGCTTCCACCGGTATCCGACAGGATGCGGTTGCTGACGGCATTCAGCGCCAGGGCCGGCAGGGTCGGGAAGCGGCTGGTGTAGGTGCGGATCAGCGTACTGGAGAGCACCATGAACAACGCAGCGCCGATGCCCTTATCGGTGACGTCGGCGACCACCACTCCCCATTTTCGCTCCGTGAGCGGGATGAAGTCGTAAAAATCGCCGGACGTTTCCCGGGCGGGTTCGAGCCGGGCGGCGATGTCCCAACCGGGCAGGGAGGGCGCCTGTTCGGGTAGGATGCTTTTCTGGATCTGCCCGGCCATAGTCAGCTCGCGGGTGAGCGTTTCCTGGTTGCGCGGCAGAATCGGTTTCGATCCGCTCCTCACCCGCGGCAGGTTGGCTTCCAGATCATCTTCCCCGGAAGGGTGGGGCATCCCAAATACGTTCGCGAAAGGCCTCTCTGCCTGGCAGATCAGGTTGAAGGCGATCTTGAACTCATCTTCCGAAATCGAGCGCGAGAAGGAAAATATGGGAAAGGTTTTCGCAGGCTGTATTTCGGGTTCCTGGCCGGGCGGAATCATCAGAATGATGCGGGTTGCAGGCCTGATCTGGTGGATCTGCTCGGCGATGGGCCGCCCTTGCTCCTTTGAGTTTTGGGTGTCCAGGAAGAGCACGTCCGCACCGGTCAGGCTGCAAAGCTGGATGGCCTCGTATGGGCTGCGGGCTTCACCGACAAGTTGGGCTCCGGGTATGGATAGGATTAACGCTTCCAGACCGCGCAAATAAATCGCCTGGTCGGAGGCGATCGCTACGCGGATGGGATGGTTAAGCGCGGCCTTACTTTCTTCTGGCGACATGGGTCCTTCAAAATGGGTCTCTTACCCGATAGGGGGAACCCCTACACGCATTCTACTCGATGAAGGCCGGTTTGGGAAATGCTTGAGCAATCATAACTCCTGATCTACCTCCCCGATCCGATTGGGAGGTGGATTTCACCATTCGTTCTCGCGCAGGGGCGCAGGGACGCAGGGACGCAGAGAAAAGATTCTCGCGCCGAGGCGCGGTAGAGCGGAGGAAAATATATAAAAAACTCTGCGGCTCCGCGGCTCTGCGCGAGATTAGTTTTTTTCCTCGCGCAGAGCCGCGGAGCCGCAGAGGGAAAGCTTTTTTTGTTTTCTTCCCTCCAGCAACAAATACCCGGGTTGGTGCTCAACCCTTCCCATATCCAATACCCAGTTCCAGGTTGGTGCACCACGGCCCTGGCAGGTGTGGGATAGGGGGGGCAGGGGGTTTGGTCAAACCTCCCAAATCCTGGAATCGCAACCCCGTTCCCCTACCCCTCACAGTTTCCCCTTTGGGGATTTCCTCATTGCCCTGTTGCCTCGTTTGCGTGATCATGGCCGGTCACTCGTTGCAGAATACAAAGCTTATCCTGATGCGGGATTCCATGAATGAGGGAACCTTCGGAGTCGTTCACCCCGAAGGTTCCAGTGATTGTCGAAACGACCCAGGCGACTAAACCAGTTTGGTGCCGCAATCCGGGCAGAACCTGGCGCCCTTGGTCTCGGCTCCGCAGCTCGGGCAATTGGTCAGGGCCGGCGCCTGTTCGATTTTGGCGCCGCAGTTCGGGCAGAACTTGGCGCCATGCGCGTCGGCGCCACATTTCGGGCAGGTTTGGGCGGCGGGTTGCACCATCTGCGCTCCGCATTCC
Organism: Anaerolineaceae bacterium; assembly: GCA_028714615.1. The sequence continues at coordinate 14,692 of JAQTMA010000077.1, forward strand.
GGGCAGAACTTGGTGCCGGCCGGGCCGACGGTACCGTCGTTCGGACAGTGGGCAAGCTGGGTGCTGGCGCGTTGTGCGGCTTCGGCGGCTTGTTTGGCTTTCTCCACCACGTCTCCCAGACCAAAGGCAGCGGCGAACCCTTTGATGGCGGCACCAGCCTGGGCGCCGCGCGATTCGTTGATCTCATCCTGGCGCGGACTGTCTTCGGTGCAGAAACCGCTCTGCGTATCGAAATCAGAAAGGCAAACCACCCGCGCGCAGGTGGGGCACTCGCGGAAGTGCTGCTGCACCTGCTTCCAGGCGGATTCGAGCTGAGCCGCATTGAGGTTGTAGCTATAGCGGGGATCTTCCCCAACCACACTGTCGGCGACCGCGCCGCCCACCAATGGAACTTTGCGCAAGAAACCGCTCATCGCCGACCGGCCAATATCCTGCTTGATCGAATTGGCAACGTCTGGCTGGCTGCGGAATTCGCGGTTGCACGTGTCGCAGTAAAAAATTGCATATGGCCCGACTCCATCGTTGCGGATGTCGTAGCGTGGCATTCTCGAGAACCCTGGCATGACGCCCTCCTGATTGAATTGTAATGAGGATAACCGGAATTGAATAAAGTCTATAACGAACCCGATTGTCTGTCAAGCCATAGGGAAGAGTATAATCACCCAGCCCATCTCAATCGTTAAAGGTACCTAATGAAACCGCTGAATATTGTCTTCCGCTACGCGCGCAAATACACCCTTCCCCTGATCTACACCATCCTCAGCATGCTGGCGTTGGTGGGCGCCCAGTTGCTCATTCCCTGGGTTATCCGGCTGCTCATCAACGTGGTGACTGATTCGGCGACGACCCCATCCCAGGGGTCGAATGCCTATATCACCCAATTGATGCTGATCGTATTGGCGGTGTACGTTGCCCGAGCCATCTTGAGTTTCTTGCGCTCCTACATGGCACACGTCGCCGGCTGGGGAGTGGTTGCGGACGTGCGCAAACACGTCTACGACCGCCTGCAGCGCCTGAGCCTGCGCTACTACGAGGATAAGCAAACCGGGCAGATGATGTCGCGCGTGGTTAACGACACCGATCTGCTCGAGCAATTGATCGCCCACGCCGTGCCAGATGTGGTAGTCAATATCCTGACCTTCATCGGGGTCGGGATCGTGCTGCTGGCCCTGAATTGGAAACTGACCCTGCTCTCCATGCTGCCCATCCCGCTGGTGATCTTATCGCTGCGGGTCTATGCCCGGCGGGTGCGCCCAGCCTTCGTCCAAAGACAGCAAGAACTCGGCGAGCTCAATGCCATCCTGAACGACAATATCTCCGGCATCCGTGAGATCAAGGCTTTCACGCGTGAAGAGGAAGCCCTCGAACGCGTGGGGCGCGGTATCGAACGCTACCGAACCTCGCAGCTCAGCGCTCTGCGTTTGATGGCCATCTTCCAGCCGTTTGTGGATTTCACCTCTTCGCTGGGCGTGCTGGTCATTATCTATTTCGGCGGGAAACTGGCCATCCAGGGGACGCTGCCGCTGGCTGACCTGGTCGCCTTCTTCCTATACCTGGACATGTTCTACCAGCCCGTGCGCAACCTGGGCAATGCCTGGGAGGCCGTGCAGAACTCACTGGCCGGTGCAGACCGCATCACGGACCTTTTAGCGGAGGAGCCAGAACCGCAGACCCGGGTGGGCGCATTGGTCTTGAAAGACAAGGCCCGGGGTCACATCCGTTTTGAGGACGTCAGCTTCCACTATAGCGATGGCGAGAACGTCCTGGAGGGCATCAACCTGGACATCCCGGCGCATTCTGTCACCGCTCTAGTTGGCCCAACCGGGGTAGGGAAGTCGACCCTGGTAAGCCTGATCCCCCGCTTCCACGACGTACAGAATGGCCGCATCACCCTGGATGGGCAGGATATCCGTGATCTACGCCTGGACAGTTTGCGCCGGCAGGTCAGCATTGTGTTGCAGGATATTTTCCTCTTTCACGGGACGGTGCGCGAGAACATCTTGTTTGGGCAACCGGCGGCCAGCGAGGCGGAAGTGGCGGCGGCAGCCCAGGCGGCCAACGCGCACGAGTTCATCGAGCGCTTGTCCGAAGGCTACGATACCTTGATTGGGGAACGAGGAGTCAAGTTATCCGGCGGGCAGAAGCAGCGCCTGTCGATCGCCCGCGCGTTGCTGAAGAACACCCCCATCCTGGT
>JAQTMA010000078.1:0-14667 GCA_028714615.1 Anaerolineaceae bacterium
ATCCTTGCCTGGGGTTCTTGGGTGAACAACCTACTGGGGGACCAGGAGATAAACCCGAAGGTGGTCTACGAGAACATCATCTCGTGGGCGCATGGTGGAGAGCAAGAGGGAGCGTTCTGGTAGCCCAGGCATCCTTGCCTGGGGTTCTTGGGTGAACAACCCCAGGCAAGGATGCCTGGGCTACAAATCCGCCGGGATATCCGAATCGTAGAGACGCCTCGCCTGCGCAGCGCCCTGAGCGTAGCGTGAGGGTGGGGCGTCTCGTTTTGGGATGGAATTAGCCCCCCCGGGGAAGACGCTGCAGCGCAGCGTCTCTACCAGGGCGGAAGATACCAGGGCGGAGGAATGAACGATCTGAACGAAGAGCGGGGCTATGGCGAAGACTTGTGTAGCCCGAGTTACATGACCTACGGAAGGAAGGAACTGCCCATTCTGCCGGGGACAGTCCGGTGGGCCCTGGTTTTCGCCCCCTCCCCCTACAACACCAACACCCGCCTATCCCCCATCCGCGAAAAATCGTAACCCTGCAACTGCCGCAACTGCTCCTTCAGCGCCTCTGTACTCAACAACCCCAGAAGCGTCGCCAACGGTTCTTCCCCGGCCTGGGCCTCATAGGCGACCAGGTCGTACTCCTCCTGGGTCAACAGTTCGAACCCCAATCCGAAAGCCCGCGCCGCTGACTCCAAACCGACACCCACGTCGGCCTTATCCTCGGCAATCTCGCGCGCGACCTCTGAATGGGTCGCCTTTTCTTCCGTATATCCCTGAATTTGCCCCGGTTTGATTCCTGCTTGCTGGAGAACCGTGTCCAGCCACACCCGCGTCCCCGAGCCGGACTGCCGGTTGATCATGCGCATTCCTGGGCGGGCCAGGTCCGGGATGCTGCGTATCCTGAGCGGGTTACCCGGCGCAGTGATGAACCCCAGGTTTCGCCGGGCCAGATGCACCAACAGCATTTTCTTGCCGGGGAAGAGCTTGCGCACGAACGGATCGTTATACGCGCCGGTCTGCGCGTCCCACAAGTGAGAACCGGCCAGGTCGGCCTTGCCCTCGGCCAGCGCCATAAGCCCCCCCAGGCTGCCGGTGAAATTGAGCTGGATGGTCAAGCCCGGTGCAAGCTTACCAAGGTGCCCGGCCAGCCAGGTGACCGCCGTGTCGTGGCTGCCTGAAAAGCACACCGTATGTGCATCCTTGGCGGCCGGGGCTTCCTCCGGTAAAGCCCGCCAGCGGTCCAGCGCCAGGCTGAAAGATTGCTCGATTTCTTCTAACCCATAGCCGGCTGCCAGCGATTCCAACAGGAAGCTCTCGGCGCGGTGCACCATGCTGGCGCGGCGCAACGGCGCCCGGGCTTGCAACCTGCGGCTGTCCACCGGGCTGGATACGTGAGTACCCTTGCCGGCCTGGCTGATGATCAATCCCTCGACCGCCAGGGTTCGGTATGCCCGCTGGATGGTACCCGAAGTGCAGTTCCACTGGCGCATGAGCGTCCTGACCGGGGGCAGGCGCTCCCCGGGTTTCAAGCGACCCGCGAGGATCTCCTCACGGATTTCTACGGCAATGCGTTGGTATAAATAGGGTTCATCCATATGGCCTTCTTTTAAGTATAGCGTATTTACACTCCGCGCACTCCGTGGTAAAAGTCATTGACTTGTTGATTACAGCTTGTGCAAAACCAGGAACCAGCACGCCGGGTTGAACGTCATTAGTTGAGATCGGCTATCCCCATTTCGTTTTCCGGGTCTCCCAGAACAGGTGGAAAACATGGCTCACAGCCTGCTCCAGTTCATCCAAAGGCGCCGTATCCTGGTGATCCTTGGCGTCATCGTGCTCCTGCTGGCCTCGACCGGCGTGTTTTTGCTGGTGAAAAATCCCCCGGTCCCCACCACCCACACCGGACAAATCCCTATCCGCACCGGACAGGGCAGCGGGAACCAGGCAACCTCGACAGGAGGTCCTTCAGGTATGCAAACCATCCTATCGGACATATCCATCCGGCTGAGCCAGGGACAGGCGCAGCCGCGCGTGTTCAGGCCCGTACCGTTGGCAACCGGAGAACCGTTGAGCCCGGAAGAGGTCGCGCAGATCATGGCGCGCCTACCGGCTTTGATCCCCGAGGCTGGGGACCAGGCTGACTTCCGCCTGCCGGGCGACCCGATCCCGCCGCCGCGCCCCGGCCAGACGTCCCAACAGGCATTCCCGCCCACCGGCGAGCCAGCCACGCCTGGCCAGGTAGAGAGCGGTCCGTTGAAAGTGCTGCGCTTCTCCCCCGAGGGGGAAGTGCCGGTTGCGCCGTTCCTCAGCGTCACTTTCAACCAGCCTATGGCGCCGCTGGCGACCCTCGCGGAGCTAAGTGAGGCGCAGGTTCCGGTTCAACTCGACCCGCCCCTGCCGGGCAAGTGGCGCTGGTTGGGGACGCGCACGCTCACCTTCCAATACGACTCGGCGTTGATCGACCGGCTTCCTAAGGCGACCGAATACCACGCCCGCGTCCCGGCCGGCGTCCGCGCGCTGAATGGCAGCGAGCTGGCGGAGGCTGTCGAGTGGTCGTTCACCACGCCTGCGCCGGAGATTACCGGTAAATTTCCTGAGGATCAACCTCAACCGCTCGACCCGCTCTTCTTCATTCATTTCGATCAGCGCATCGATCCGGCAGCCGTGCTGGACACGGTGCGCGTGACGGCCGGGACCTACACAGCCAACCTGCGCCTGGTCGCCGAGGCGGAGCTCCGCGAGCACCCCCAGTCGAAATCCCTGTTGGACGGCGCTGTCGATGGGCGCTGGATCGCCTTCCGCGCCATGCAGCCCCTGCCGGCCGACAGCGCCATCAGCGTGACCGTTGGCCCGGGGACGCCCTCCGCCGAGGGACCGCTGACCACGAAAGAAGCTAAGTCGTTCAGTTTCCGTACCTACGCCGCTCTGCGCGTCACCGACCACGGTTGCTATTGGGGAAACAACCAGTGCGTCCCCCTGTCGCCGTTCTTCATTCAGTTCAATAACCCCATCGATGCCAAGGCCTACAAGCCTGAGATGCTGAGCATTACCCCGGAACTGCCCGGTGCGTCGATCGACGTTATCGGCAATTCGATCCAAATCCAGGGAGCCAGCCAGGGACAGACGGATTATACCGTCACGGTGCGCAGCGAGCTTCAAGATATCTTCGGGCAGAAGCTGGGTGAAGACAATCGCCTGGTGTTTCACGTCGGCCCTGCCGAGCCGACGCTCTTTGCGACCAACCAGCCCCTCGTGACCCTCGATCCGGCATCCAAAAAAACCGTCTTCTCGGTGTATGCCATCAACTATCCGCGCTTGGACGTGAAGATTTACGCCGTCCAGCCCGCCGATTGGCTGGCCTACAAGCAGTTCCTCATCGACTACCGGCAGAAAAACGCACAGACGCCCGCCCCGGGCCGCTTGATTGCTGACAAGACCATCCCGGTGGAAGCCGCCGCCGATACGCTAACCGAGGTCGACATCGACTTGAGTGCAGGGATGGACGGCGCGTTCGGTCACTGGATCGTAATGGTCTCGCCGCCCGAAAACCTGGTCAAGGAAAAACAAAACCTGCCCTGGCAGACGATCATCACCTGGGTGCAGGTGACCCAGATCGGGTTGGACGCCTATAACGACCACAGCGAGATGGTGGTGTGGGCCAGCGCGCTGAAGGATGGCGCTCCGCTCGCCGGGATTACCGTCCAGGCTCAACCCACCGGCCAACAGTTCATCACCGGTGCGGATGGGACGGCCCGCGCGCCCATCCCCAACGGCGCATTCTACCTGGTTGCTTCACGGGGAGCGGATACAGCCCTTTTGCTGCACACGAACTACCAGTACGGCGACGAGGCCTGGCAGACGCGCCCGGTCAGCGATGAGCTGCACTGGTTCGTCTTCGACGACCGGCAGATGTACCGGCCGGGCGAGGAAGTGCACGTCAAGGGCTGGCTGCGGCGGATCGGCGGGAAACAGGACGGCGACGTCGGGCTGGTCGACGGCGCGGTGAGCGCGGTTGACTACCGCATCAATGACTCGCAAGGCAACGTTATTGGGAACGGCCAGGCTGCTGTCAACCCGCTGGGCGGTTTCAACCTGATCTACAAGATCCCCGACAAGGTCAACTTGGGCTATACCTACATCCAGATGGACCCGGTCGGCAACCTGAGTGACTTCGGTGCGAATAATCATTCGTTTACCCACAATTTCCAGATCCAGGAATTCCGCCGGCCCGAGTTCGAAGTGATCGCGCGCAACGAAACGACCGGCCCTTACTTTACCGGCGGGTCTGCAGTCACCGCCGTTGAGGCGAAATACTACGCGGGCGGCGCCCTGCCGAACGCAGATGTGTCCTGGCAGGTGACCTCCAGCCCGGGCCATTACGCGCCTCCCAACTGGCCGGAATTCAGCTTTGGCGAGTGGACGCCGTGGTGGTCGTCCGTCAAAATGGCCTACGGCGAATGGGGCGCTCCACCCCCGGGCGGGGATACGAAGATCGAGACCTTTACCGGAAAAACCGACCCTACCGGGCAGCACTTCTTGCGCCTGGACTTCACTGCCGGCGGTGATATGAAACCGGTCAGTATCACAGCGCAAGCTTCGGTGATGGACGTCAATCGCCAGGCCTGGGCCAGCGTGACCACGCTCCTGGTGCATCCCGCCAGCATATACGTAGGTTTGCGCAGCAGTCCCGTCTTTGTCGAGCGCGGCGCGCCTATCCGGGTGGATTTCATCGTGACGGATCTGGATGGTAAACCCGTCGTGGATCGGCCGGTGGAAGTCAGCGCCGCGCGGTTGGATTGGCAACTCATCGACGGGACCTGGCAAGAAGTGGAAGTGGATCCCCAGACCTGCAACCAGGGCTCTACCACCGTCCCAGCGACCTGCACCTTCCAGACCCCGGTCGGCGGGAGCTACAAGATCACCGCGCTCGTGACCGACCCTGAAGGCCGCAAAAACCGCAGCAGCCTCACCCGGTGGGTGAGCGGCGGGAAGCTGCCGCCGCAGCGCACAGTTCAGCAGGAGACGCTCACTCTCATCCCCGATAAAGAGATCTACCAGCCGGGGGAGGTAGCCCACATCCTGGTTCAGGCTCCCTTTGGCCCGGCCGAGGGCCTGATGACGCTCAACCGCAACGGGATCGTTTCGACCCAACGGTTCCAGGTCGCTGCTACGACAGTCACCCTGGATGTACCCATTGAGGAGAGCTATATCCCGAACCTGAATGTCCAGGTAGACGTTAACGGTTCGGCGCCGCGCACCGACGACCAGGGAAATCCAATCGAAGGTGCACCGGCGCGGCCTGCGTTTGCCACCGGACAGCTTAGCCTGAGCATTCCGCCGCTGCAGCGTACGCTGGCGCTGCAGGTTACCCCCCGCGAGACGGAAATCGCCCCAGGTGGTGAAACCACCCTCGACCTGCTCCTCAAGGATGCTGGCGGCCGGCCGGTGGCGGATGCGGAACTGGCAGTCGTCGTGGTTGATGAAGCCGTCCTGGCCTTGAGCGGCTACCAGATGGCGGACCCGATCAAGACGTTTTATGCGGACAGTCCGCTGGATCTCACCAGCAATTATGCCCGCTCGACCATCCTGCTGGCCAACCCCGAAACGGTCGCCCACCAGGCGGATGAGTCCCTGCTCAATCGCGCCGCCGGGTTGGGAGGCGCAGCTCCGGCGCAGCCGGCCGCAGCGCCCACGCAGGCTGTTGCGATGGAAGCCAGTATGGCCGATAAAGGCGCCACCCAGAACGCCGCCCCGATCCCGGTGCGGACCGATTTCAATCCCCTGGCTGTCTTCTCCCCGGCGGTGCACACCGGTGCGGATGGGCAGGCCAGCCTGGCCGTCAAAGTGCCCGACAATCTGACCCGTTACCGCGTGATGGTGGTAGCCGTCGACGCGGGGAAACGGTTCGGCCTGGCCGAGGCTAACCTGACCGCCCGGCTCCCGCTGATGGTACGCCCATCTGCGCCGCGCTTCCTCAACTTCGGCGACCGGTTCGAGCTGCCCATCGTACTGCAGAACCAGACTGGCGAAGCGATGGATGTGAGTGTGGCCGTACGCGCCGCCAATCTCACCCTGACTACCAACACAGGCCTACGCGTCACCGTCCCGGCGAACGACCGGTTGGAAGTGCGCTTCCCAGCCACAACCGAATTGGCGGGCGTTGCCCGGCTGCAGATTGCCGCGGTGGCAGGCAGCTACGCCGACGCCGCGACGATTGATCTACCGGTCTACACCCCCGCCACGACCGAAGCGTTCGCTACCTACGGGGTGATCGACCAGGGATCGCTGGCGCAGCCGGTCTCCACCCCCAAAGACGTGTTCGCCCAGTACGGCGGGCTAGAAATCTCGACCTCCTCGACTGCGCTCCAGGCGCTCACCGATGCGGTGTTATACCTGGTTGCGTACCCGTACGACTGCACTGAGCAGATCGCCTCGCGCATCCTGGCGGTGTCAGCCCTGCGCGACGTGCTGACCGCCTTCAAGGCCGAGGGACTGCCTGCCCCTCAGGAAATGGAAGCGGCCGTCCAGCGCGACATCCAGACCTTGAAGGGATTACAAAACGACGACGGCGGTTTCCCCTACTGGCGTCGCGGTTCAGAATCGATCCCTTTCAACACCATCCACGTCGCCCACGCAATCTACCGCGCTCAATCGAAGGGCTTTTCGGTCCCCGCCGATGTGCAGCAGCGTACGCTCGAATACCTGCGTAGCATTGAAGATCACTATCCCAGTTACTACAGCGAGCACACCCGCCGCACGCTCAGCGCCTACGCGTTGTTTGTGCGTAACTTGATGGGTGATGGAGACCCGCGCAAAGCGGAGAAGCTGATGGATGCTGCCGGGCTGGACGGCCTATCGCCAGACGCGATTGGTTGGCTCTGGCCGGTGATCGGCGCCGACACAGGCGCCAGGGCGCGCTTGGACGAAATCCGCCGCTACGTCGATAACCACACCGTCGAGACGGCCGGCGCAGCCAACTTTACCACCAGCTACGACGACCAGAACTACCTGCTGCTCGCATCCGACCGGCGCACCGATGCGATCCTGCTCGATGCGCTTATCGCGGATAGCCCCCAGAATGACCTGATCCCCAAGCTGGTCAATGGACTTTTGGCGCACCGCACCAGCGGGCGCTGGGGTAACACCCAGGAAAACGTCTTTGTCCTGCTTTCGTTGGACCGCTATTTCAATACCTTCGAGGCCCAGACGCCGGATTTTGTGGCGCGCATCTGGCTGGGGCAGAACTACGCCGGCAGCCAGGAGTTCCGTGGTCGAAGCACCGGCCGTAACGAACTGGACATCCCCATGACCTTCCTGGTCGATCCAAACCTTAACGGCGGCGGCTCAGCCCAGGACCTGATCCTGAGCAAGGATGGCCCCGGGCGGTTGTACTTCCGGCTAGGACTGCGCTATGCGCCTACCAACCTGGAACAGGCGGCGCTGGATATGGGTTTCGTGGTGCAGCGCGTCTACGAAGCTGTGGATGACCCGGGCGACGTCCGCCAGGATGAGAACGGCGTCTGGCGCGTCAAAGCCGGGGCGCGCGTGCGCGTGCATCTGACCATGGAAGCGGACAACCGTCGCTATCACGTGGCGTTGGTCGACCCACTGCCGGCCGGTCTGGAGATCGTCAATCCCGACCTGGACGTTTCGGGCAGCCTCCCGCCGGATGATGGGAATCAGGAAAACCGGCGATTCTGGTGGTGGGGCCCCTGGTACCAGCATCAGAACTTGCGTGACGAGCGGGCGGAAGCCTTCACCTCGCTCCTGTGGGAGGGAGTGTACCAGTACACTTACGTCGCCCGCGCCACGACCCCCGGTACATTTGTGGTTCCGCCTGCCAAGGCCGAAGAGATGTATTCTCCCGAGGTGTTTGGACGCAGTGCGAGCAATGTGGTCATTGTAGAGTGAAACAGTGGGATAACTGGCCCAATCTCAGCAATCGGTATTCGTTTCCGATGCGATCCCGGCGGTGTAGTAGCGAGGCGCGAAGCCAATCTGCCAAATCTCGGGCAAAAAAGTAACCATTTGTCGGGATAGTCTGTGATGTTTGTCATTTGACAGGGATAGCCGGGTAGAGTACCCTTGACCCTGGTAACACTCTGATTCGATTTTAACTTAGGAGAGATTCGCTATGTCAATGAAAATTACCGACGAGTGCATCGAATGTGGTGCTTGCGTGGTTGAATGCCCGACTGAATCCATCACGGAAGGCAGCCCGTACGTGGTCAATCAGGCGACCTGCGTTGAATGTGTAGGTCACTTCGATTCACCCCAGTGCGCTTCCGTTTGCCCGGTCGAGTGCATCGTCAAGGCTAACTAACAGTATTCCGGAAGAGATCCTTCAAGGCGCCCCAAACGAGGGGCGTCTTGATATTTAATCGAAACCCTTCTCGGCAATCCCGCATATATGGTGGTAGGGGGCGGGTCTCAGACCCGTCCCTACGGTCGGTCAGCAGATTCCACAAGATGGCACTAGCCAATGCGACCGCCAGGATTTCCAGGTTGATCGTTCCTCTGCTGGCCAGGTCTCCGGCGATGGTTCTGGCTACCGCTCACATGGATTTTACAATGATGTCTGCGATGACATTGGCGGCTTCGTCGCCGCGGTCGGCGGCATTGCTGAGATGCCGGTAGACTTCACGCTGCTTCAGGATCTTCAGGATGTGCTTGGTATCTTCTGCCCCCTTGAAGAGGTCCGCTAACGCTTCTCGATAGATATCTTCCACTTTATTCTCAAGCGCTTTGGCGCGTTGAGCGTGCTCGTTGGCCACTGCCGGGTGGTCCTGCAGGCGGTCGACGGCCATGAGCAGCTCGTTGGCGGCGTCTCGCAGTAAGCGGGAAATCGCCTGCATGTAGCTGGTTGGTTTTACTTTTAATAGCTCGATCTCGGACACCGTGCTGAAGGCGTAATCCAGCACATCGTCGATCGAGCGGGAAAGCGCGAAGATGTCTTCCCGGTCGAAAGGGGTAATAAAGGTTCGGTTCAATTCGTTGATCAGGATCCGACGGGTTTCATCCGCCTCTTTTTCTTTGGATTTGAGCAGAGCGGCGGCGGCGGCATTCTGATCCACCATGTAGCTGGTCAAAGCTTCCAACCCGGCCAGGGTAGCCTCAGCCTGGTCGTGCGCCAGCTTGAGAAAGCTGTTCTGTCGGCGTCTAAACGGATTTTGCATCCAGTTTCCTCATCTTTCAACCTGCAAATCGGAAAAACCGGCCGGTCAGCCGCTCTTCTCCTTCAGCCAGGACAACAATGTTGAACTTTCCGCACAGAATCAACGATGTATTTGATTATATGCCAAAGTGGGCTTAGCCGAAATACTCCACGGCCGGTTTGCCATGCCCGGCATTCCCTGGAACTTTTCCGGATGAATTAACGTCATTCAAAAGGCAGGTCAGATGGAAGGCCTGATTATTATTCATAGGAGAGATTGAATGAAATCACCATTCAAAGCGAAAGCTTCTTTTATCTTGATGCTCTTGAGCCTGGTCGCGGCAGCCTGTTCCCCGCAACTCGGGCCTGGCGCCACCCAGTTGACCACCCCCACCTTGATTGTGATCGCCACCCAGGCGCCCAGCGCAGTCCCCGCCACACCGCCAGCGCAGGAAGATAACCTGGCCAATACCGGCTGGACGCTCTCGTCTTACGGGAAACCGGGTGCGCAAACCCCGGTGGTCGCCAGTGCGAAAACCACGCTCAGTTTTGACGCTGAGGGTCGTGTCTCCGGTTCCGGGGGCTGCAATTCCTATGGAGGGCAATATCGGGTCGCTCAGGGGATGATCTCGTTTCAGCAGGTTGTCAGTACGATGATGGCCTGCACGGACCCGCAAATCATGCAGCAAGAACAGCAGTACTTCAAGGCGCTGGAGTCCACCGGCAAGTTTGAGATATCCGCTGACCGCCTGACCATCGCTTACGATAGCGGGCAAGCGCTGTTAACCTTTGCGAAGGGCATCGCGAACCCCATTCCTCCGACCAGCGTTCCCACCACCGGCGGCAGCCAACCGACCGTGGCGCCCACTGTCGAGCCCACTGCGATCGCCACCAGCAGCCCTTCGGCAGACGATTTATCTATGCTGGATTCCTACCTGGATGATCGCAGTACACCTACGGGGTTGCTCCAATCGTACTTCAATGCCATCGACCGGCGTGAATACCTGCGCGCGTATTCCTACTGGCGGGATCCCGCTACAACGCTGGGCTCGTTCGATAAGTTCCAAAAAGGCTACGAGAATACCACCAGTGTGGAGCTGACTTTTGGCCAAATCGGCGGGGATGCCGGCGCCGGGCAGATGTATTACTCCGTGCCCGTCCTGCTCAAAGCCCATACCCAGGATGGGAAAACCCAGGAGTATGCCGCCTGTTATATCCTGCACCTGTCTCAACCGGGCATCCAGGCGGCGCCTCCCTTCATTCCGCTCAATTTCGACCGGGGAAAAGCTACCGCGCTTGCCGCGGGCGCCAACGCGTCCGATGCACTAACCAAAGCTTGCTCCGGAACGGACTTCCCGGCGGGCCAACCGATCAATCCGGCGCCTGCCACCAAACCGAACGATGTCAGCAAAGACAATTATCTGGACGACAGCAGCAGCCCGGTCGAAGTGCTCTCCTCGCTCTTCAATGCGGTCAATCGTAAAGAATACGCGCGCGCGTACTCCTATTGGGAAAACGCCGGGACGTCAACCCAGGTGCCTTCGTTCGATAAGTTCCAGCAAGGATACGCCAACACCGAATCGGTTCAACTGACCACCGGCAAGGTGCACGGTGGCGTGGGCGCCGGACAGCTTTACTTTTCCGTCCCGGTCATCCTGAAAGCGCGCACCACGGCCGGAGTCACCCAGACCTTTGCCGGATGCTACCAACTGCACCTGGCCAATGCGACCATCCAGGCGACGCCTCCCTTCCGGCCTCTGGCGATCCAATCCGCTGCCATCAAATCTGTCGCCAATGATGCGAACACTGCTGCATTGCTTAACCAGGATTGCACGCCTTAAACCACCGCCATTAAGCCATACAGCTCGACCATCCCCGCCTGGTCGAGCAGCCAGCGGTGGGAATCCTCTCTCCCGGAGCGCCCGCTTGGGTCGGGGCTGAATAGCCCATCCGACCCGCGGGCGTGATCCCAGGTGTAGTCCAGATGGTGGTGGATGGCCTCCAACCAGGGTTGCTCGGATTCCGGATCGGTGCATGCCAGCGCCTGGTAACCGCGCAGAAGCACAGCATTAAACCAGGGAGTCGCCGGGAAAAGGGCCGTCTGACCGGCGGCTCCCGAGGATGTGAAATTGGCCTGGCTGGCCCTGGCCAAAGCCTGGGCTTCTTGCAAAAATTGCCGTTCTCGGGTGATCTCGTAGAGCAGCGCTTGAGCGTGGATCAGCGCGCCTGTGTTATAGGTATAGGTGCTCCGGTCGATCGCCCCGCTTTTCGAACGGTTGTCCCAGTAAACTCCGTTCTCAGGCGATTTCAACGTCGCCAGCCATCCAATGATCCTCCGGGCCCAATCCAAATACTCCGCGTTACCCGTCTCGCGATATAGCAACAGCGCCAACACCGCGGCTGGTCCGTTGGAGCAGGTGTTTTTGGTGGCGTCGTCCGACTGGCGCCAATAGATGCCCCCACCCATCGCACCCGACCAGCCGCTCGCGGCAAAGTGAAAGGCTTCGCTTGCTTTGGCCAGGTAGGTAGGCTCGCCGAGAAGCTGGTAGGCCCGCATGAACTCCAACCCCACCCACTCGTTATCGTCGTAGTATTTCAAGCCGCCTCCCTCCGCTCGCAGGTACGAGTCGTACCCGTTGGGCTGGGAGGACTGGTCGTAGTAAGCTGCCAATCCCGATAGAGCCTGGCGCAAAGCTCCTTCATAAGCGGCTTTTTTCCCCGGTATCGAGGCCAGGGCATTTAGCGCCGAAACGACCCCCGTATAGGGCCAGAGCGTTGCGTAGGGTCGGTCCCCCGGCCGCAGCGGATCATGCTCGGCGAAGCGGCCCGACCCCGGGAGAGCAAAACGCCTTACCAACCGGGTGAAGGTCGCCTCCGCCCGCGCAATCAAGTCCGGGGCGGCAGTTTCCTGGCCTGGAAGCCTGGAGAAGATGGGTTTGCCTACCACAGCCAGGGGCTGTAATAACGAGAGGCCTACTACCCCACCAAAGAGAGACGCGCCGGTCTTCAAGAAGGAACGCCGTGATACAAGCCGTTTTGCCACCATCCACCTCGTTGTTGGAGCAAGGTAAGTTCACCAACGGGATACTCGTGATAGATGAACGCTCCTGTGGAACCGGCGGCGTTCCGGCGACAGGCTGAGTTGTATACCTGGGTGAAAAACTACGGCGACTTCTTGATTTTCCGCTTACCAAGGAAAGATCGAAATGGGGAATGGTTCACCCGATTTCTCTGATGATAAACGATTCCCGCCAGGCAGGCGGGCAAATATGTCACCAATTTATGGTGACAATCATCCTTTCAGATATGCTGAAGCAGTTCATATTGCATTGCCTTGCCCGGACTACAATTTGTCGCACTGCATTTTTTTCCTCGCTTCCTCCGCGTCCCAGCGGAGAAAGATGTGAAAAATGTAACTTTTCTGGTATGGATAGTTTGACCTCCCCAAAGTCTTGTTGTATGATAAAAACAATCCTACGCTCTACTCACGGTGCTGGAAACCATCTCTCTGCCTTGTGATCCAGCAAGAAAGGGTTGGCCTGGATGAACACATCTCGTTCTCTCCAGTTCCTGGCGGTGGTTTTGACCCTGTTGGGGTTGGCCGGCTGCGCAGAAAACGGCGCGTCGATCCTCCCATCTCCCACTCCGGGTCCGCTGCTGCCGACCAGCACCCTGGTGCAGCCTTCCCCCACCCCGACACCAACACCCCTGCCGTTGCCACCCGCCACAGCCGTCCAGCCGCCAGCGCCAGTGGGTGTGACGATCCCGGCCTTGTATTACTTCAGCCAGGGGGCCGTTTACCGGCAAACCTCCTCGGACCGGGGAGAAAAGTTTGCTAACCTCAGCAGCATAGAGACGGCAGGCGAGATCAAAGCCAGCCTGTCCCTGCAAGGCGCCGCCCTCCTGCTGCGCGGACGGGCCATCGAACGCGTGCTCTTACCGGCTGGGGAGGTAAAGATCTTAACCCACTCAACGCTTGCCGTCAGTTACGGCCAACTGATCCCGGTTCCCCGGACGCGCCAGATGATTGTGGTGGCCGCCCTGGAAGACGCTACGGCGGAATTTTCTTCCAGCACCCAGATCTGGGTCTATTCGCTGGAGACGGACGAGCTGCTCCCGGTGTTTTCTGCGCAGGCGGTCTACCAACCCCTGGGCTTGACCCCGGATGGCCGCGGGGTTTATCTCATCCCGCGCGGCCAGGACCCCTCCTATGGTGAAGTGCAAACCGTGTCGCTGCAAACTGGGCAGGTCGTAGAGCGTTTCCCGGTGCGCGCCTACGGCGATGCATTTGCCTCCCCGGACGGGAAGACGATCCTCATCGAGGACGACCTGCAGCTCCCAGAGGAAACTACAGAAAAAATTAGCCTCTACCATCCCGAGCAACCGGTGGCTGCGCCCACTCGCATTTCACTCCCCTGTCCGTATCAACGGGTGGCCCAGTTGAGTTGGTCCATCGACAGTCAGAGGGCATTTGGGCTCTTGGCGCCGGATGAAGGCCGGTTTGGGGAGGGCGCGCAAGCTACAGCGCCTTGTGGATTGTGGTTCCTGGATGTCTCGACCGACAAACTATCCCCGGTGATGCTTCCGGATGCCCCCACACATGAAGGTAAGCCGCCGATAATGACGGTGAGCGCCGGCGGGGCCTGCATCCTGTTGCGCTTCACCGGCCAGCCAGAGGCCTGGTTGGTCGATACCGGCAGTGCGACGGCGGTTAAAGTCGGGCTCCCCGAAAGCCTGATCGTCCCAGGGTCGCAGCGCGACAATCCACCGCCTTCATTCCTGAGCGCGGATGGGAAATGGCTGCTCCAGCAGATCCCCAATGAAACCTTTACCGGGTGGAAACCCGAGGCCATCCTGACCCACTTGGAAGATGGCCAGGCGATCACCATCCATGTCCCGGCGGATATGGAATTTATTGGGTGGGAATCGTAATATATCGCTAACATCATTAATGTTATGTTTTCCTTCCTCCTGTGATCTATTTGTTAGATACACATTGATCGCCCCATCTCCGAAAAAGGAAAGCGCATGATGGAAGCCTCCATCCTGACCGCAGCAACCCTCGACACGCCTCAAAAGGATGACGAGCTGGCCGTATCCGCCCGCAAGGACCCGTATGCCTTTGGTATCTTGTACCAGCGCTACGTCGCGCGCGTTTACCGCTACCTCTACGGCAAGACCGGCTGCGCGGAAGACGCCGAGGACCTGACTGCCCAGGTGTTCACCGAAGTGATCGAGGCGCTGCCGCGCTACCGCCCGCAGGGCAACTTCGCCGGCTGGCTGTTCACCATCGCCCGCCGCCGCGCGCTCAACGCCTACCGCGCCAAGCCGGGCTGCCTGCCGCTCGAAGCCGCGGAAAACCGGCTGGTGCAGGCCACGGATGCGCTCGGCCAGATCATCCGGGCGGAGCGCATCGAGCAATTGCTGACCATGCTCAAAAGCCTGGGGGAGGATGAGCTCGAGCTGATCCGGCTGCATTTCTACGCCGGGCTGACCTACGCGCAGATCGGAAGTGTCCTGGG
>JAQTMA010000078.1:14767-16861 GCA_028714615.1 Anaerolineaceae bacterium
CGCGCTGTGGGCGTACGATGGACGGGCTCTTGCGGGGCCGCTTGCAGTTACTTGGGGGTTGGAACCGTATGCCGAGGTCGATTTGGGGGCGAGCGAAGGGCTTGGGAAGGGTAGTAGCTTCGGCGGCATCACCCGAGGCTTGTATTTTCCCCGGCACGATTATCCGGACCGGGCCTACCCGGATTGGAGCCTGGCCGAGACCCCCCTGCGCTTTGACTATAAAGCCAAGGCGGCGGAGGGCACCTACGGCGCGGCGCTGTCCTTTACCTTGAAGAAAACCGCGGACGGTTATCAAGTGGTGGATGTGCATGTGGAGGCGCTGCCTTTTGAACCATCAACCACGCCTACCCCAGAAGGACCTACCGAGAAAGTACCTTTCACATATACTGTCAAAGTCGGGGATACGTTGCAAAAGATCGCCGCGGAGGCGGGTATGCCGGTTGAGGAGATTCTTAAGTTCAATTCGATCGATCCATCTGGCGCGGATTTATACTCCGGGATGGTGTTGATCCTCGGGTACCAAGAAGCGCCGACTTCTCAGCCAGTCGATAGCATTCCGGCCAGCCCGCAGGCACTCAGTATTAACAACCCCCACGAAGCTATCCGCCAGCGCATCTTAGAGCCAGCATGGGACACGCTATGGGCAGAGGGCGAGATTCACACGCCGAACACGGACGGGGGAGTGCAAGAGATGGTCACCTGGACGCAGGCTTACCTGGCCAAAGATGGGCGTGGCCGGGTACTGACCAGCAATCCCAAATCGGGCATGTTCGGTTTCAACATAGATGTGGCTGTGAGCCAGGTAGCTATCAGCGACGGGCAATCCCAGGTTCGGTTTGATATGAAGACAAAACAGGAAGATCCGAGTGCCATCCCCATTCAGTGGATCCAGCACCCGCTCGAAGCGGTCAACCCGCTCACCCAGATGCTCCTCCCGGCCTATCTGAGCCTGCACTCACAGGACGTCCAGCCGCTCAAAGAGGAGGTCGTTGCCGGGCGCCGGGTGCTGGTGCTGGATTGGGCCGAGGACCGCCTGTGGGTCGACGAGGAGACCGGGCTTATTCTGCGGCAAGAGCGCTACGCCGGCAGCGACCGCCAGCCGCCGCCGCTCTACCGGGTGCAGATCAACAAGCTGGACCTGGGGATCAATCTGGTCGATACCGTGCTCCATCCTCCCTACCTGGATGAGCTGGCCTTCGAGCCGCAGCCGGTCACTGAAGAAACGCCGGCCCCCAACCAGGCAGCCGCCGCTTCCAAGTCGGGCTGGATCTACCTCGAAACCGCGGGAGCCGCGCCGTTCCAGTGGCAGGTGGCCCGACTACCGGCGGACTGCCTCGCCGATACGCAAGCCTGCCCTTCCCCCGAGTACCTGCCCGGGCACCCGAACGGGGGGATGGGCTTGATCTGGGCCCCGGACTACAGCCTGGCCGCCGATACCAACCATAACAAACTGATCGTCTACGATCCGGCTACCCGCCAGTGGCAGCGCGTTCTGGATATCTTCCTCCAAAGCCAACTGGCCTGGTCGCCGGATGGCAGTCAGATTGCCGGGGTGGGCACGGGTGACAACGGCGAAAATAACCGCCTGGTGGCGATCGACCGTTCGGGTTGGACGGAACGTACGGTGCAAACCAATCTGGACGGGAATATGTTCATCTACGGATGGCTGGACGAGCACACCCTTCTCGTTGGCAGGCAGGTATATCTAGCGAAAGGTTCTGCGCTTCCCTCGGACTTGCTCGCTGAATTGTACCGGGTCGATATCGACAGCGGCAAGAGCGATTTGCTGTTGAGCGGGGCATTGGAAGCGGCCCTGTCTCCGGACAGGCAGAAGTTGGTCGCCTCCATGCTGCAAGGTTCCTCGTCCGTTCTCTTGATCGCCAATGCGGATGGGAGCGAGCAGCATTCCCTGAATGTAGAGGGCAGCTCTCCATTCTGGTCTCCGGATGGTCAGTGGATCCTCTACAGATCAATGGAAGGAGCGATCAGCTCCATCAACATGATTCGCCCGGATGGGTCTGAGATCCGCAAGAATGCTTCGGTCAGCCCTGCCAACGGGCCGTTCTGGTCGCCGGATGGGAAATCTTTCCTGGT
>JAQTMA010000079.1:0-7355 GCA_028714615.1 Anaerolineaceae bacterium
GCGGTCATACGCCAGGGTGTCCTGGAGGGTCTCAGCCTGTCCGAGCAACTTCAGGTAGACCCGATAGGGCAGAACCGCCCATTCGGGTTTTCCATTCCGTTCAATCACCTGTATTTGTTCACTCATCAGTATACCTCACCACGCACATTTATGGCCAATACCAGGATGATCACCTGATCTTTTTGAATATCGTAAATGACCCGCCAATCCCCGACCCTCAGCCGATATCCATCCCGGTTTTTCAGCTTGGTGAGGTTCGGGTGAGAGGCAAAGGGATCTTCTGCTATCTGTTCCATTTTTTGTCGGACAAGCCTGACCACATCTTTGGGCATCCTCCGCAGGGATTTGACCGCCGTTTTGCCGAAGACAATGGTGTAGCGCACGGAATCATTTTAGCATAAAGCTATTTTTTTGTCAATAATTATTTAGCTAATTTCACTTGGTTTTGGTATTGACTTTCTCCTGAAAATTTGCTAGTATAGAAACT
This sequence comes from Anaerolineaceae bacterium, assembly GCA_028714615.1. Next base: position 488 of record JAQTMA010000079.1, read on the forward strand.
GTGTTCTATTCATGGGGGTTCTTTCCCCGCCAGATCAACAATTAGGGGTGAAATATGAGCAGCGTAAGAATATTAGTTGGCACACGCAAAGGCGCATTTATTCTGTCTTCGGATGCAAAACGCGAACATTGGGACATTGCCGGTCCCCATTTTGCGGGCTGGGAAATCTACCACCTCAACGCATCGCCCGTTGACCCGAACCGGCTGTATGCCTCCCAGTCGACGAGCTGGTTTGGGCAATTGATCCAACGTTCCAACGATGGCGGCCAGACCTGGGAGCCGGTGGGGAACCAGTTCGTCTACGACGGAACCCCCGGCACGCACCAATGGTACGACGGCACCCAACACCCCTGGGAGTTCAAGCGCGTCTGGCGCTTGGAACCTTCCCTCACGGATCCCGATACCGTTTATGCCGGAGTTGAAGACGCCGCCCTGTTCCGCACCAGCGACGGCGGACAGACCTGGCAAGAATTCCCCGGACTACGTGATGCCAAAGGAAATCTGTGGCAACCGGGTGCGGGGGGCATGTGCCTGCATACCATCCTGCTCGATCCGAGCAATCCCAACCGCATCTTCGTGGCCATCTCGGCTGCGGGCGCGTTTCGCACGGATGACGGTGGGCAGACCTGGCAGCCGATCAACTGTGGGTTGAAGTCGCCATACGAACTGCCAGATGCCACCGCCGAAGTTGGCCACTGCGTCCATAACCTGGCCATGCATCCAACTCGCCCGGGCGTGCTCTTCATGCAGAAGCACTGGGACGTGATGCGCAGCGACGACGCCGGCGAGTTGTGGCAGGAAGTCAGCGGTAACCTGCCGAGCGATTTCGGATTCCCCATTGCCGTGCATGCCCACGAGCCAAACACGGTCTACGTCATCCCGATCAAGAGCGATTCGGAACACTTTCCCCCCGAAGGGAAACTACGCGTATACCGCAGCCGCTCGGGTGGGAACGAGTGGGAAGCTTTGACCAGCGGCCTGCCGCAGAGCAACTGTTACGTCAACGTCCTCCGCAGCGCCCTGGCAATCGATATGCTGGATTCGTGCGGCATCTACTTTGGCACCACTGGCGGGCAAGTGTATGCTTCAGCCAACTCCGGGGATAGCTGGGCGCCCATCGTCCGCGACCTGCCTGCTGTACTGTCGGTAGAAGTGCAAACGCTGACATGATCCGTGTGCTGCTCCCTACCCACCTGCGCCAGCTCGCCGGGGTCAACCGCGAGGTCGAGCTTACGGTGAATGCTCCGGTCACCCAGCGCTCCATCCTGGATGCCTTGGAGGCGGAATATCCCATGCTGCGGGGGACCATCCGGGATGCGGTCACCCAGCAGCGCCGGGAATATATCCGCTTCTTTGCCTGCGGGGATGATTTATCCCACGAACCTCCGGATGCACTCCTGCCGGAAAAAATCGCCGGCGGTGAAGAACGGTTTATGATCGTGGGGGCGATGGCTGGCGGCTGAGGGCTGGTAGAATTCAGAACAGGACTATCGTCACTGAGTGCGGGTCGCCTTTCAAGACCAGCGCTCGAACTTCTGGCCGGTGGCCATTTCGACGCAGTGATAAGCGCCATCGTACAGACCGATGCTCTTGTTCTTCACAATACAATCGCAGAACAAGGTCAGCAAATCGGCCTGATCCGCAAATAAGTCGATAGCCTGGAGTGTCTCTGCGATCGATCGAGCCTCCACGGTGCCATCGCCCAGTTCTGCGCCGCGAATGGCGCCCCACATCTCGTGCCCGCCGACGCGTTGGTTGAATACTTTCGGTACCGGGTAGAAGGCCAGTTCACTGGGTTTCGTGATCATCACATCCACCACGCGCATCAGGCAGTTGGTGGCGTAGATGCCGTGATAGGTGTTATCGAACAGAAAAACGTGCAGCCCCGTGGCAGGCTTGGTACGGATTTCCTCCACACAGGTCAGCGTATCCTCCCAGGTGAAATGACCTTGGATGAGCTCCTTATGCTCGGTCAATTGCTGCTGGAGCCATACCCCGTTTTCTTTATGGTCGCCCAGGTTGACAAACAAGGCGATTTTCTCATTCTGGATGAGAGGGACACAATGTTCAATGATAGCCTTGAACAAATCCCTTTGCGCGCCAGCCCCACCCATGGTGAGCAGGAAGCGGCGGGGCTCCTTATCACTCATCCGGCGCAGCCGAGCGGCGCAGTCGGCCTCGATATTTTCCACGATTTCATGATCCACGTGGTGGCCGACGTATGAAAGAGCGCCAGGGGGAGTGGGATTCAAAATCTTGCGGTTCTCATCGAAACCGCGCATCGCCCGGAATCCGTAATATCCCGAAGGAGATTGCACTCCATGCCTGGCGCCTTCGGTCAATTGGAATGCCATCGGCCAGTTGTCAAATACCATATCGACCACGTTGGTCATTCCACCTGCCACAGCTCCCATGCAATTCCACATGTGCGAAGTGAGCATGGGCACATCGGATGGTAAAGATGCATACAGGTTGCGGAAAAGCTCACTCATTTTATAGTCTTTCACCTCGGTTTTTAAGAATCTCCAGGGCCAGGCGACGATCCAATTATTAAACAGGGTGTTCAAGCCTGGCAGGGAGGGTTCTCCCGTGGTCAATGATTCCCACACGTATTTATTAAACAAAGGGAAGTCCTGAGATATTCGCGAAAACCTGCTATAGTGGGTATTGCACCACTGGATGACGTCTGTCGTTATTCCAGGAATGGCCAATAGATCCAACCAGTAAGGTGTAAAACCCATCGCCCTGGCAGCGGATGCGCCGGCCATCGCAATGCGGTAATGCCCGTAGCCCATGCGGATGGTGCTGATGATTACTGCATTCTTCGCATTGAACGGCTGGCCGCTGTCACCGCGTATGATATCCTTCAAGCCAAACACATCGCCAAGGTAGGGATTATCGCGTACGCTGAGCGTATACCTTTCTTCAGGATCGTAATGAAACTTGCGGGCCAGGAACGATTGCCAGCGATCAGCCGCCCGCGATTGACTTTTTGTAATGGGGTTCCCGTATACGTGATACTTTTCAGCGATCAATTTCATAGGGATGAGTTCTCCTTGGCGGGCCACTTAGTTCTTCATGCCAGTGGTCGCAATCCCTTCCACGAAATACCTCTGGGCCAGTAAAAATACGATGACTGTCGGCAGGATGACCAACGTGGCGCCTGCCAATACCAGAGGAGGAGAGGCATGGTAACCACCTTGAATAACCGCTAATCCCTGGGTGACCACATAGTTGGCCTTGCTTTGAATGGCCACCAGCGGCCAGATGAAGGAGTTCCAGGCATATAAGAATGAAATGGTAAACTGCGTAGCAATAGCCGGACCCGCCAAAGGCACGAAGACACGCCAAAGGATGGTAAAGCGGTTGGCGCCGTCCAGATAAGCCGCTTCCTCTAATTCGATGGGAAATCCCTTGAAGAATTGGCGCATCAAGAAGGTGCCGGCAGCAGTGAATAGCCAGGGAACGATCAACGCCTGAAGTTTATCCACCCAGCCGAAAGTCAGCATCAACTTGTAGATGGGGATCATGATGACGGTGAAGGGGATCATGATCGTACCGAGGTACAGGCGGAAAATCAGGTCCCGCCCCGGGAAGCGGATGCGGGCAAAAGCATATCCTCCCAGGAGGGAGGTGACGATTTGTCCCACGGTAACCCCCAGGGTGACAATGGCCGTGTTGATCATGTAATGGCCCATATTCACAGTACCGAGCACGGTGGCATAGTTCTCAAACCTCAAGCGGGCGCCGAACAGGCTTAGGAGGTTAGCAAATACTTCCGGGCTATCTTTGAGAGAGGTAGCAACCATAAAGATGAAGGGATAGACAAACACCAATCCCACAAATGTCAAGAAAAAGTAGAAGAGGATTTTCTCAACGATTCGACCGCGTGTGATGGATGTGAACATCGTGGCTACTCCTCGTAAACCCAGCGGTTGGATGCACGGAATTGGATCGTCGTAATAACAAAAATCAGGGCGAACATGATCCAGGCCAACGCGGCCCCATACCCCATTTGAAACCGTTGAAATCCTTTCTGATAGAGATAATAGACGATCGTCAAGGTGGAATTGGCCGGTCCCCCTTGAGTCATGATGTAAGGTTCGGCAAAGATTTGCAAAGCGCTGATCGTGTTGGTAACCAACAAAAAAAAGATAGTAGGCGTCATGAGCGGCACAGTGATGCGGGAGAGCGTAGACCACCGCCCGGCTCCATCCACGGTTGCCGCTTCATACAGGTGGGCTGGGATGCTCTGCAAGGCCGCCAGAAAGACGACCATGTCGTAGCCCACAGTTGCCCAGGAGGTCATGATAATGAGGGAGAAGAGAGCCCAATCGGGAGATACCAACCACCCAATGACGGGATCCACCAGAGGACGACCCAGGGGGATGAAAAGGAGCTGGTTTAATCCCTGGATGGTACCTGAAATCACCGTATTCAACACCCCCGATTCCCTTTGGAAAATCCAGAACCAGACCAGGGCGCTTCCGACAATGGAGGCAACCACCGGAATATAAATCAGGGCGCGATAAATGGTCATACCCCGCAGGCGCGAATTGAGCATCCAAGCCAGGATAAATGCGGGGAGGAGCGAGAAGGCCAGTACTCCGAGTGCATAAATGATGGTGTTGCCCAGAGCCACCCAAAAGGTCGGATCATTGGGAACCAACCAGGCTTTCAAGGCAACCAACCAGGTTCCCCCTTGCTGCAAAACTGCCTGGTAAGCGGCTGCGTCAAAGGTAAAACCCAAGACTTTGCCGTAATTGGTGATACCGATGAAATTGGGTTTGGTAAACAGGTTGTAATCCGTGAAGGAATAGTAGAATGAAACGGCCAATGGGATGGCCATGAAGATGAGAAAGCCAACCAGGTTGGGAAGGAGAAAAAGATACCCCTCAATTGCCTCACGGGTGCGGTTTTTGGACATGGCGCGGTCCTTTATCGGCCTGCAAAAAGCCCCATTCCCAGAGAGGTGGGAATGGGGCTTGAACCCAGCAAGAATTATTTCTTGAACAACGGATTGGAGCCGTCGCAGGCCGCTTTGACAGCTTCTTCGACTGTGGCCTTGCCGGCAAAGATCTTATCGATGTTGGGTTGGTATTGTCCGTTAACGATATCACCCCAGTTGCCGGTGAAGAGCGGGATTTCTGCCTGGGCGTACGCTGCGCCGGCGATGAACGGCTGGTTGTCATCCGGGGGTTTGGAATTCAAAAAGGCATCCACCGCGGTTTGGGCTTTGTTGGAGGGGATATTGGTACCCAATGCAGCCACTTTGGCCTGTACCTCAGGGCTGGTGAGCGCTTTGACGACTTCCCAAGCCTTGTCAGGATTCTTAGCCTTGGCGCTGATCACATAAGGTCCCCAGAATAGCCAGGTCGATTTTTTGGCGCCTTCGGGCATTTCAACGACAGCCCACTTGAATTTGTCATTCTGGCGATCGCTAGGGGTCATCCAACGCCCGTTGGGATACATACCAATCGAGCCGGAATGCCATTCGGTCTCACCGACACTATCTACATTGGTGGGCGGCGGGGCGACCTTATCCTTCACAAACAAATCTTGCATGAATTGCAGTCCCTTGATCGAGCCGGGGTCGGTTAACCCACAGGCAGTGCGATCAGCATTGAACAGGCTGCCCCCGCCGGCGTTGACGAAGTAACCCCATAGGCCCCACCAGTTCCCCAGGCTGAATCCATAGATTTTATCCGCCGGGTGAGTGAGTTCTTTAGCCACGCGCTCGAAGCTTTCCCAATTCCACTTACCCTCGGAAGCGAGTTTAGCCGGGTCATCCACGTTGTATTTCGCAAACAGGTCCTTGTTGTAATACATGACCAGGGTTGAGATGTCGCGAGGTAAACCCCATAAATGGCCACCGTTCTGCAGCTCTTTCATGGGGGCATCGTAGTAATCGCCGATCTTAAAGCCGGCATCCTTGTCCGCCAGGGGTTTCAAGTCCAGGATGACCCCCAGTTGGGCATAATCGGCCGTGGAGGCGCCGGGGATCCACACTACGTCGGGAGCATTCCCGGCCGAGAATTCAGCTTTGAGCTTGTCCTCGTAGCCGGAGACAGGAGCGGGGTCGTATTGTAGTTTGATACCCTTAGCAGCGAGCTGGGCGCTAAGGTCATCACTAATTTTCTGATAGACATCTTGCTCGGCCTGGTTATCCGGGCGGGTGCGCCAGCGAATCGTCACCATCTCTTGCGCCGCAGGGGGGTTGGTAGCGGCAGTCTGCGCCGGCGCCGTTGTGGCGGGCGTGGCGCATGCACTGAGCAGCATCATCCCGATTAATACAATCGAACAAACGAACCACCACTTTTTCATGATTCTCCTCCGATTATTTCGATCTTTCTGTTGGTACATGGGTCACAGAGAACATTAAGCCAGGTGGGAGGGAAAGATTAACCTTTCAGCTTCTTGACCTCCTTTCAGATAGGGCTGCAGTTGAACTGCGCAAAATTAATTCGGCCGGAATCCGGATATGCAGGGGGGGTAATTTTGGCTGCTCAACCGTGCGAATCAGCAAGCGGGCTGCCTGCGCACCCAGCTCGGTCATATTCTGCTGCATGGTGGTGAGGGGTGGCGTGAAATAGGAAGCCAGGGGCATGTCATCAAAGCCTATGACAGACACTTCCTGCGGCACGTCCACGCCGGAGTCTTGTAAGGCCTTGACTGCACCCACCGCCATCCGGTCGTTTTGGGCGAATACAGCGCTGAAATCATTGCCCTGTGACAGAAGGGAGGAAACCAACTGGTAACCCGCCGTGGCCGACCAATCCCCTTCAACTACCAACTCCGGATCGTAAAGGATGCCTGCATTCGCAAGAGCCTGGCGATAGCCGGTAAGCCGTTCCTGTGAAGAATATTC
>JAQTMA010000079.1:7455-16639 GCA_028714615.1 Anaerolineaceae bacterium
CTATACACTGTATATTATTCAATATAAATATACAGTGTATAATAATAGAGGATCATGATGTCCCCTCGCCCGAAAAAGACCGATCAGCACCCCAATTTATCAGCAGCCATCAAAGAGACCGCCTGGAAGCAGATCGCCGGTTCTGGTGCGCCCTCGCTCAGCCTGCGCGCCATTGCCCGCGAGCTTGGCATCACCGCTCCGGCCATCTATAACTACTTCCCCGATCGGGATGCACTGGTGACAGCTCTGATCACGGACGCGTTTACCTCCCTGGGCGCCACACTGACGCATGCCATCCAGGGCGCCGCCATATCAGAACACACCCAAAAATTGACCACTCTCGGCCTCGCTTACCGCCAGTGGGCGTTGACTTACCCTCAGCGTTACCAATTGATATTCGGGACGCCAATTCCGGGTTACCACGCACCCGATGATATTACCACCCCGGCGGCGGCCTGGGCGCTGGAACCCCTGATCGATACCCTCCAGGCGAGTTTAATCGCGGGCAAGTTGCGGAGAGACCAAATGGCTGAACGCACGCCTGAGCTGACCGCCATGCTGGCTGCCTGGAGCCGATTTGCAAACGATTCAGATGTAGACGTCTTGTATGCCGCTTTGGTGATTTGGAGCCGGGTGCATGGCCTGGTTTCGCTGGAGATCGGCAATCAGATGCCATCCTTTATCACCGATGCGGGCGTCGTCTATTGCCGTGAGCTTGAAAATATCAATATCCAATATCTTATCGATTGTCAGGAGGAATGAAATGCCAGAAATCCACATTATCTTTGGCGCCGGGCCGCTCGGCCGGTGGACAGCGAATGCACTGATCGGGATGGGGAAAACCGTACGCATGGTCAACCGCTCCGGGAAGATGGTCGATGCTCCCCTCGGCGTGGAAATCCTCGCCAGCGACGCCTACGATACAGCCAGGAATATCGAAATCACACGGGGCGCAACTACCATCTACCAGTGCGCCCAACCTCAATACCATGCATGGGCCGAGAAATTTCCAACCCTGCAGCGGACGATCCTGGCTGCGGCAATCGCCAACCGCACAAAACTAGTGGTGGGCGACAACCTGTATATGTATGGGCGTTTCACCGGTGCCTTGACCGAGGATGCACCGATTGCGCCAAACACGAAAAAAGGACGCGTGCGGGCAGCAATGGCGCAGGAAATATTGGAGGCGCACGCGAGTGGCAAAGTCCGTGTTGCCATCGGGCGTGCGTCTGACTTCTTTGGCCCATACGACACCGCCCTGACCGGGTATGCCATCCAACCTGCCGTACAGGGCAAAACCGCCAACCTGATGGGACGCACCGACCAAACCCATTCGTTCACTTATATTGCAGATTTTGGCAGATTGCTGGCTACATTGGGCACACGTCCAGATGCTCTTGGCCAAGTCTGGTTTGCCCCCACCAACCCGCCGCTCACCCAGGCAGATTTCATCAAGCTGATCGAGGCTGAGCTGGGCAGACGTGTCAAGGTCAGGGTTGGTGGACCTTTGCTGTTGCGCTTGCTTGGATTGGTCAATCAGGATATTGCGGAGACGGTTGAGATGCTGTACGAGTGGACCGCGCCATACCGGATAGACAGCAGCAAAGCCGAGAATGCGTTTGGTATAACGCCCACCCCTCTACAAGACGCCATCCGGGATACCGTCAGATGGTGCCTCCGGCCAAACGTACCTTCAGGAAAGCTCTCGGTGATAAGTCCGCTACACTGATCGACCTCGAACTCAATAATTACAGGAGCAATTCCCCATCGCCTTCACCATCGAGCTCCAATAACTCCCCGGTGCTGGTGAAGATTGTCCGCTCGCAAATATTCACCACACGATCCGCGAGCCGTTCCAGGTTATGGGCAACCCACACCAGGTAATTGGATTGGTCGAGCATGCTCGGATTGATGATCATGGCTGCCACGATCTCTTGATAGATGCAGTTATACATCTGGTCGACTTCATCATCCTCGGCTGCGATCTTTTGGGCTGCCAGATAATCATCCTCGATGAAGGCTGCCAGGCCGCGATGCAGCATGCTGATCCCCATGTGGGTCATTTCGAGGAAATCAGTCGTAGGGATGGAAATGAAGGAGTCTTCCAGGAGTAACGACACCTTGGCGATCCCTTTGGCATAATCTCCCATCCGTTCCAAATCGGTGATAATTTCAAGGATCGCCGCGAGCGAACGCAGGTCGTGGGCCATCGGTTGTTGGGTGGCGATCTGGATCAACACTGCATTTTCCAGCGCAAACCGTTTCGCATTGATAGCCTGGTCGTTCGCACAGACCAGATGGGCTTTCTGAGCATCTCGCCAGACCAAAGAATTAACGGATTCCTGGATCGCCTCTTCCACCATACTGCCCAGTTTTAAGACTTCCCCTTTCAGTTGGCCTAACTTCCGGTCAAAAGTTTCCCTGGCCATGCATTACACTCCTTCCACACCGCTACGACCCAAGATCACCCAAAACGCCCCGTAACGTAATCTTCGGTTTGCTTATTCTTCGGATTCGTAAAAATCTGCGCAGTTCCCCCGTATTCGACCAGCGTTCCCGCCCGATTCGTATTGATCATCATAAAGGCAGTAAAGTTCGAAACCCGCGCAGCCTGCTGCATATTGTGCGTGACGATGACGATGGTATAAGCCAGTCGCAACTCTTGCATTAATTCCTCGATTTTCAAGGTCGCCACTGGGTCCAGCGCTGAAGCCGGCTCATCCATCAAGATCACTTCTGGTTCGACCGCCAGGGCGCGGGCGATGCATAAGCGTTGTTGCTGCCCCCCGGAAAGAGCCATACCCGATTGGTTTAATTTGTCTTTGACTTCATCCCAAAGAGCCGCGCGGCGCAAACACCCTTCCACGATCTGGTCCAAGATGGAGCGCTGGTTGATGCGGTACAATCGCGGCCCATAAGCGACATTCTCGTAAATGCTCATCGGGAAGGGATTTGGCCTTTGAAAGACCATCCCGATCTTACGCCGCACATCGACCACGTCAACCCCGGGAGCATAAATATCCTCGCCATCCAATTTGACCGCTCCTTCGATCCGCGTGTGCGGGGTCAAGTCATTCATGCGGTTGAGAGCCCGCAACAAGGTGGATTTGCCACACCCAGATGGGCCGATGATGGCCGTAATTTGATTGGCGACGATATCCAGGTTGATATCTTCAATTGCCTGGAACTTTCCATAATGGACGGATAGACGCTCGAGCTGCATCCTATTCTTCCCGGCCGCTGGCTCCTCCTGTTTTTGACCAAGCTTCGCCGTATGGGGTGGTTCAAGCCTCCTTTCAGAAAGAGGGATTTGGATTTTCGGGGTTTTGAAATCATAGCTCATCGTCTTTATCCTTTCGCCTTCGACCGGCGGTTCACAATCCACAAGCGAGCTCCAATGTTTGCCAGTAATACGATCAACATTAAGACGAAGGCAACCGCCCAGGATTGGTTGACGCGTTCTACATCCGGTTGTTGGGTGTATTTATACAGTGTCAAAGGTAGCGAGTCGATCGGCTGAGAAACGATATTTTCCAGGATCTTCCAAATTGGCTGCCCCGATTGCAAGCCGCCCTGAACCAGGCGACCGATTTCAAAGCGGTCATTCCCAAGCGCGGTGAATAACAAGGGGGCGGTTTCACCGGAGGCGCGCGCCAAACCAAGAATGAATCCGGTAACGATTCCATTCAAGGCGGCCGGCACAGTCACCCTCAAGGCAGTCGTCCATTCTGGTGCACCCAATGCTAAGGACCCCTCACGGAGTGTCTTCGGGGTAAGTTTGATCATTTCTTCGGTCGTTCGAATGATGGTGGGTAGCATCAGGATTGCCAGAGCAAACGCCCCGGCAATGGCTGAATAGTGACCCATCGGTTTTACGAGTAACGCGTATCCAAAAATGCCGATCACAATGGAAGGCACACCGGAGAGCACGTCCGTGCCGAAACGAAGCGCCACACCCAGGGAAGTATTCGGGTGGTAGGCTGCATAAAAGGCAGCCAGCAACCCGGGTGGAATGGCAATCACTCCTGATAAGACGATCAACAGGATTGTGCCTTCGATGGCATGCAACACGCCTCCGCCCGGGATTCCCGCCGGCTTCGGGAGCTGGGTGAACAAATCCAGGGTGATATACTGGCCGCCTTTATAAACCACATATCCGATGATCCAGAACAAAGGCACTAACGCCACAAGCATTGCAAGCCCGGTCAGAACCAGCATAAATGCATTTGTGGTCTTTCGGCGCCGGTAGCCTTTCGAAACCACGATGAACTTCGCCTGCCCAGGAGGATTTACCCCAGCGATCGCCATTATGCCCTCGCTTCTTGTGGATTGCGCCTGGTCACATTCCAAACCAGGATGCGTGCGAATCCATTCAGGATCAACGTCATGAAAAACAAGACCAGAGCGACCTCGACCAGCACCTCTGTATGCAAGGTTGACACAGCTTCGGCAAATTCATTGGCAATCACGGATGACATGGTATAGCCAGGCCGCAGGATCGAATAAGTGCCTTCGATGCTGTTCCCGATCACCATCGTTACCGCCATTGTCTCCCCTAATGCGCGACCTAAACCAAGGATCACCGCTCCAAGAATCCCGGAAAGGCCATATGGGATCAGAACGCGCGAGATGGTCTCCCATCGGGTGGCGCTCAACGCCAGGGATGCTTCGCGTTGAGATTGTGGGATGGCCATAAATACATCGCGGGATACTGCCGCTATGGTTGGAATGATCATGATGGCCAGGATGATTCCTGCCGCCAGGCGGCTGGAGCCGCTTAAAGACATCGGTCCGGCAAATAATACTTTTAAACCAAACTCATTTCCCAGAGTTTCCGCCAGGAAGGTGCCCAAAGGGGTGATGACTGCTGGTAGAAATACAAAAATTCCCCATAACCCATAAACCACGCTTGGGATGGCTGCCAGCAGCTCAACCAGAAAACCCAGAGGTGTCCGCAGCCAGGATGGGCATAACTCCGCGAGAAAAATCGCTATCCCGAGGCTCAAGGGAATGGCGATGATGGCCGCTTCAACCGATGTAATCAATGTCCCATAGATAAACGACCAGGCTTTGAAGGAATTACTCACCGGATTCCAGGTTGACTCTCCCAACGGAGAGAGAAAGCTCCATCCGAACAAGCTCCTGGCGCCACTTGAGTCCTCCCAGAGCAGCCACCCGATGGCCAGAATTAAGATGACAACAAGAGCAGACATTGAGATGATCATGGCGTCCCAGATGCGGTCGCCATGCTTCAACCGTTTATCCAAACTCCGGATCCATGCGAGAGGCAACCGTTTGGGGGTTGTATGATTCTGCAAGATGGGTCTCCTCTGGCTTCAGGAGCACAGGCCAATTGGCCTGTGCTCCTGAAGGTGATAAACCGTTCGCTTATGCTTGCCAGGATAGCCGACGAGTCTTCTTGTGATATTTCGGATTACTTCAGGACCGCATTGCCATTGCAGGTTACCAGGGCTAGCTTGTCCAATACTAATTTCTGGACATCGCCGGGCAGAACCGCATAACCAAGCGCGGCAGCTTGCTTGGCAGCGCCTGCGTCGGTCAGGGACCATTTCACGTACTCCAGCAGCTTCTGGGCTTTGACACAATCGGTCATGCTCTGGGTGTGTAGGACGAGGTAGGTGTATCCGGCAATCGGCCAGCTCTTGGCGCCGGGAGCATCCACGATGGTATTGGTCAGTTTGTCGGTGAAATTCTTCGCGAAATCATTCATCGCCGAGGCAAGTGATTCGGCGTTGGCTACAACCAGGTTGCCGGCTTTATTGACCATCGAAGCGTAGGAGATGCCATTGGAGATAGCGTATGATAGCTCGACGTAGCCGATGGAATTGGGGGTGTTCTGAACAGCGGCGGCGACGCCGGGATTGCCTTTGCCGCCTACGCCGTTGCCGGCCTTATCTACCGGCCATTCCACGGCCGAAGCGCCACCAGCCGTCCAATCGGGGCTGAAGGAAGTCAGCGACTTGGTGAACAGTTCGGTCGTACCGGAACCATCCGAACGGTGTACCACGGTGATCTTGGCATCCGGAAGCAGATCCTTCAGGTCAGGATTCAGGGCTACGATCGCCGGGTCGTTCCACTTCGTGATCTTGGCGTTATAGATACTCACCAGGGTCTGGCGGTCGAGGATCAGGGTGGGAGCGGGTTTGCCATTCAACTTGGCCGCATCGATGGCGATGCGGTAGATCGGGACTACAGCTCCAGCGACCGTCGGGTACATCTGCAGGTCCTTACCTTTGGTATATTCATCGTCGGTCACCAGGGAATCGGAACCGGCAAAATCGACCGTTCCGTCGATGATGGCTTTCTTGCCGCCTCCCGAGCCGATACCCTGGTAGTTCACGGCCACAGAGGGGTCTACATATTGGTAGGCATACGTCCATTGGGTATATACGGGCAGCGGGAAGGTTGCTCCTGCGCCATTGATTTGCACCGAGCCTGCCGCCAGTGAGGTAGGCCGGGGTTCGGGGGTGGCCGTGATTACGATCACCTGAGAGGTACCAGCCACGATGCGGGTCACTTCCTGCTGTACCGGGGCTTGGGACGGAGCTGTCGTTGTGGCAGCCGGGGCACAGGCGCCGAGCGCCAGGGAAAGAACAGCAATGAGTACGAATAGAGCCAGTTGTTTTGAACGCATTTCTTCTTCTCCAGTTCGGTTAAAAAGATTTTGATGATCGTTTTCTATACTAACAAAAGACTTATAACGGCCCGTATTCGTACTGTTAACGTTTATTTATTTGAATGATTCAATCAGGGCGCTTCCGGTAGGGTTTTTTCATGAATCCCTTTAGAAAGCGTGGTGCGAAAACTGATAGGCGCTTAGGAGATTAATAAACTTTTAATGTTTGGATAAGAGTTGGTAAAGGTTCGTTTGCACCCCTTTTTGTTCGGGTTCATTCCATTACAATGGAAAGGTAGAAAAATCCTTAGGCGCTAGCAAGATCAATAGTGCGCCGCACCCCCCGATACAGGATGAGTGTCAAAATGGCCGATAAGATCTTGGTTGTTGAGGACGATATCAGTCTACAAGAAGTCTTGGTCTATAACCTGGAAAAGAACGGGTATGAAACCGAATGCGTGGGCGATGGATTGGCTGCCATTAATACAGCCCGGAAGATCTGCCCGAATCTTATCCTGTTGGACATCATGCTGCCCGAGTTGGATGGGTTTGAGGTATGCCGGACCCTGCGGCAGGAAACGAACATTCCAATCATTTTTCTAACGGCGCGGGATGGAGAAATCGACCGGGTGCTTGGTTTCGAGATTGGGGGGGATGACTATATTACCAAGCCATTTAGCGTACGCGAACTGCTGGCCCGCATCAAAGTGCGATTGCAAGTGGCGCACATGATCCCGGCGAAAGCACCGAACCGCAATAACCTGCCTTCATCCCAATCAAAAGGCCAGGAACTGTTTATTTTTGGCAACCTGGCCATCGATTTGCTTCGCCATGAAATCCGGCTCAATGGAGAACTGGTGCAACTGAAACCGAAGGTTTATAACCTGCTCGTATATTTCATCAATAATCGTCTGCGTGTCTTACCTCGCGAGACGATCCTGGATGACGTTTGGGGATGGGATTTTACGGGAACCAGCCGGACGGTAGATGTGCACGTCAGTTGGTTACGCGAGAAAATCGAAGCGGACCCGGCAGCGCCGAAATTCATCCTCACGGTACGCGGGTACGGATACCAATTTGTTGGATGAGCAGCTCACCAGGTTGATCAGACGGTATCTCGCATGGCCGAAGCAATCGCTGCAGCGGTGGAAACCTCATCGATCTGTTCCAAAAAGCGCTTTTCACTGGCTCTGGCCATCAATAAATCCTTCACCCTCCGGCCGGCAGACTTGATTTCGTCCCGGGTAAACACATAGTCCAACAGTCCGAAGTTGTTGAGCAGCGCCAGGGTGATGATGGATTGCTCGTCTGCAGGCTCGCCTATCAGGACGATCTCGCGCAAGCGCTGTTTGCGTTGGAACTTTACCGAGACTTTTCGATGGGGTTCTTCCACCCCCGGCATATTCCAGGCGTAGTGCTCATCGATCACCGCGATAAACCCTTTTTCAACCAGGCTGTCCAACAAGTAGCGTTGCAGGTGATTGTAGCGGTTGCCAAAGATGGTGATCCAGTAGGAAAGCTTCTTCGGTTTCGACGAAACCTGGATGGTTTCAACGATTTTATCCAGGTAACGGTACCCCAATGGGCTCACATCCACCAGCAAGATGCGCTTTTGCTCGATCAGGCGGATTTTTCCGTAATAGAACAGATCGACGAACATGGAACCGATGAGCGCGTAAGGGACAGACTCCACCGGTGAAGGGGAAATGAAGTTCTTTCGTTCATAGAGGGTTAGCAAGAAGAGGTCTTCCGTGGCTGGTCGCACAACACCCTCCGGGCTACCTGCAAGATCGGTTTTATCCATTGATGTTCGGGAGATAGAATTAGTTATCATTGTGAAATCAGTATACAGGCGTACATTTAACAAATGTTAATCCATTGATTGGCGCCGGGTTAAGAATCGACTGCAAAATGATTAATGATTTTCCAATCAAAAGTGATAAAATATCGACAATAATTGCAATTCACAATTTCAAGGGAGGGTGGGGGTATGAAAACATTGATCCTGGTACGGCATGCCAAGTCAGAACAGAAAAACTATAAGGGGAAAGAACGCAACCGGCCAATCACGAAAAAAGGAGAGCGTTATACCAGGCGGTTAGTCGAGCATCTCAAGAGCCGTGAGATTATTCCTCAAATGATCGTGTCATCACCGGTAAAACGCGCTTCGCAAACTGCAGAAATTATCAAAGAACAAGGCGAGTTTGGGGGGAAAATCAAATATCGCGATGGCCTGTATATGACCGAAGCCGATGAACTGGTGAAAGTCATTCAAAAACTGCCAAAGAAGGTGGATTGTGTCCTCATTGTTGGGCATAACCCAGGTCTCGAAAGCCTGATCCCGCTTATGACACATGAGATCATCGCTCTGCCCCACGCAGGCATGGCGTACATCTCCATACCGGTCGAACAGTGGAAAGAGATCAATCGTGACACCTGCGCTCAATTGGTAGATAGTTGGAATCCAGGTGAAAGCGCTGAACCAAAGGTTCCTGTCGAACCACTTGCGGAGACGCCGGCGCCGGAAGTACAGTAAACAGGCTGGTG
>JAQTMA010000080.1:0-10954 GCA_028714615.1 Anaerolineaceae bacterium
ACCCGCTCGGATGCTCTTTCCCGGATCGAAGGCTTCGCGTCACGGCTCAAGATCTCTAACACCCGTTTGGTGGCCTTATCGTTATAGACCAGGCGAGAGCGTACACCTTCGTCGGGGTCGGCAGCCAGGAGCAACTGGATCCGTTCTGGCAGCTTTCGTTTCATCGCGACCAGGCTGCGAACCTCCGCACTCGGGTCCTGACTGAGCATATCCAGGACCTCGCTTGAGATGGTTTTGTTCTGGGCTACCCACGCGCGCATCTCTGGGTAGTTTTTAATGATCTCGAACCAGACAGCGTCGCTCGCCGGCTCTTGAGATGCGCGATGATGGTCGGATGGATTGCTACTCGTCCGTAACTGGGCAAACTCTTCGGAACTTTTAATCATGTGTGGCTTTCTTTGAAACCAAGATTTTTCGCGAGGGTCGATTTCCGCCAGGACTACGTCCATCTACCGGATGATACCACGCATCGGACCCCCAGGAGGCTTGACCTGGTTCAGACTACGAGGCATCCTCAGCCTGCCATCCCTTGCGCTGCATGAAGTCCCCATGATCGACAGGCGTGTCGTGCTCAATCACCAGTCCAGCCATCATGGCAGCAGCCCTACTGGTGCGACCGAGATCACTATGGCGATGAAGTGGCTGAGACAACCTAGGATGACGAAGATATGCCAGAGCTCATGGAAACCGAAGACACCGGGGAAGAGATTGGGCCGCTTGAGGATGTAGATGACCGCCCCGACGGTGAAGGAAGCGCCTCCCAAAGCAAGCCATACCAACCCCGCGGTAGGGAGGGTGCGCAACATCTCACCCGCTGCCAGGACCGAAAGCCAGCCCATGAGCAGGTAGACACCGGTGGTCACCCAGCGCGGAGCCTGGATCACGAAAATCTTCACCCCGATACCGGTGAGAGCCATCGCCCAGACCATTGCCAGTAGACCCCAACGCCAGAAGCCGGCGAAAAGCACCAGGCAGAATGGCGTGTAACTCCCGGCGATAAGCGCATAAATGGCAGCGTGGTCCATCTTGCGCAGCGCCAGGGCCGCCCGGGGTGGCGCAGAGACCAGGTGGTAGGTGGCGCTGGCAGAAAGTAAAAACACCAGGCTGAGCCCGTAGATCAGCAAGGCCAGCATACGGACACCATCTCCTCGAACGGAAACCAACACTATCCCGGTACCGAGTGCTGCTATCAGGGCCGCCGCCAGGTGGGTCAGCCCGCTAACCGGATCGCGGAGTTTCTGGTACCAGGGTTGGTTCATCTGCGTGGATTGGCTCTCGATTTAAGTGAGCAGGGGTCGGAGCAACAAGAAATAAAGCAGGACGGCTGCCAATTGCGCGGCGGTCACCAGCCAGAACTTCTTCTGGAACGTACGCTTGATGGTTTTATGGCGGAAGAGCTGCATGGCAGCCAACGCTGCAAGCGTTCCGCCCAGAAGGCCCAGCCCAAGCAGCACCGTTTCCGGTACGCGCATCTTCCCCGACCCGGCGATCGCCTTATCATACCCATAAGTGAGCAGGGTGACCAGGTTGATGGCTACCAGCCAGGCCATCCAGGCGTTCAACGCAAACAGCCAACCGGAGCCGGTGGCAATCAGCAGGGCAGGCATGAGCGTAAAGACTCCGAAACGATAGGTCACGAGAATCGGGCCAGGTCTATGGAGAAATAGGCATTCCCATCCTGAAAACGGGTGATGCAAAAGCCAGCCTTCTGGTAAAAGCGGACAGCATCCTGCCAGGTTGCGGTTGTCTCCAAGATCACCTGGCGGTAACCGGCTGCCTGGGCATGCCTGAGCAATTGGCGGAGAATCTGCCCGCCAATGCCATGCTGGCGCCGCGCAGCCGCCACCGACATGCGCACGATCTCGGCGGTTTCAGCCGAACGCGGGACGAGCGCCCCGCTGCCGACAACCTGGCCGTTTACTCGCGCAACCAAGAAGGTTGCCGTTGCATAGCTCGAGGCGATATTGTCCAGGTCCGGATTTTTGGTCGGATCGAGGCGCCCCCAGCGTTCACCCAGCCCTGCCAGGATGAGCGCGCGTACCTCGGCCTGATCTTCAGGTTTGAAGGCGCTGAGGATAACCTGCGAATTCACCTGCGTCTCTACTTATAGAACCCTTTGGGTCCGGCAGGGGTCACGCGGTACATACCCGAAAAGGTGTCTTCCGCCGATACACGGACATCCAGTTTGCGTCCATCGTTCAGCGCCAGGGTCAACGTATCGCCGGACGAGAGGGTTGAGATGACGTCCGGGTGCAGACGCTCCTGCTGGCTCACCGTCACGGTTCCCAAAATATCCACGAGGCCTGGACCCCCATCCGGAATGGTTACCGGCGCTTCACGGGCAACCCGCAGATTGTAGATCACTGCGGCTACCAGTTTTTTTTTGCAATATATTTCACCCCTGCCGCTTGGGTTTTCCAAAACCACCCTATTCTTTTGTTCCATACTTGATCCTATGAATTGTAGATTCTTCGCGTCCATGCAACTCGAACAGCCCATAGCAACTTCCAGCCGCTTTCCCACCCGAACTGCGGTTAGGTCGATTCACCTGGAGCTTCAATTGTCGCTGTCAAAGAGAAGATGGACGATATCTATGTGAGTATAAACCCATTTCCGTAATTCTGGAATAGTATTTTGGGATTCGTTTTTTAATTGGATACATATTATCGCATTATATGATATACTGGGTTTATTCAAGTTCCCGGCCTGCAAATACAAACTGAAATCCTGGTCGGATTGTAAACACTGGCAGTATTTGCTCTCCACACCGATAGTGGCCGAATCGCGCCTTTTCCGAGAAAGGAATTCGCCATGAGTACTGATACCTCGTCCCAACATTCATCCTGGAAACTACCCTCGATGAAAGAGCTCCGGCCGATGCTGGAGCCGTACATCCGCCCGCGCATCAGCAAAGGCGCCATCCAACTGGCCAACACGTTCATCCCGTATCTCGTCCTGTGGTACCTGATGTGGCGCAGCCTGGCCGTCTCCTACTGGCTGACGTTACTGCTTTCCATCGTCGCCGGGGGATTCCTGGTGCGCATTTTTATTTTCTTCCACGATTGTGGGCACAATTCGTTCTTTCCATCCACCCAAGCCAATCGAAAGGTTGGTTTTTGGTTGGGACTGCTCGTGTTCACGCCAAGCGAACAATGGTGGCACGCTCACGCCATCCACCACGCCACCAGCAGCAATCTCGACCGCCGTGGGATTGGCGACGTAAAAACCCTGACGGTCGCTGAGTACCTGGCTGCCTCCTGGTGGCAGAAGCTTTGGTACCGTATCATCCGCAACCCATTCTTCTTCTTGGGATTCGGGCCGGTAGCCGTCTTTCTGTTGGCGAACCGCCTCCCGAACCCACGCTTCAGTAAACGCGAAACGCTCAACGTCGTGTGGACCAACCTGGGGATCATCGCCCTGGCAGCCGTGGTTTCCCTCTTGATTGGCTTCAAAGCCTATGTTCTCATCCAACTACCCGTCATCTGGATCGCGGGGACGGCAGGCATCTGGATGTTCTACGTCCAGCACCAGTTCGAGGACATGTATTGGGCCAATAACAACGAGTGGGAGTACATTTCCTCCGCGCTGCAAGGGGCTTCCTACTACCGGCTTCCGGGTGTGCTGCGCTGGTTCACCGGGAATATCGGTTTCCACCACATCCACCATCTCAACCCGCGCATCCCCAATTACGAGCTGGATCACTGTTACTACAGTAACCCAACCCTGCAAACCTGCGTAAAAACCATTTCCTTCAAGAAAGCCTTCCCCTGCCTGTTCCTCAACCTGTGGGACGAGGAGCAGCAGCGCATGATCGGCTTCAAAGATATTAAACAACCGCACTCATGACCAGGACGCTCCAGGCGCCGCGTTGGATGATCTTGTCCTCATAGGGCTTTGAGCAGCACCTTGGCAGCTTTTCGGACGACCCCGCGCCGGTCGTTCAGAAATGGTCTGGCCGACTCCCGAATCTCAACCATTTTGTCCGGGGTTTGTCTGGCGACCTTCAGCAGCCCCTGGAGAGCGTGCCCGGCCTGTTTGCCGTCCCACGCAACCAGCATCTGAACCAGGGTCGGGAAGGCCTGCTCGGCGGGGTGCTTGCCGCTGGCTGCATAGTTGCCAACGCTATCGACCAGGTAATCTCGGACGATGATACTCGCATCATGCAGGAGTATTTCATGGAGAGCCGGCAAATGCCGGCCAATGACAGCCGGATCAGCCTGGCTGATCAAGGCCAACGCATGAGCAATCTCCCAGCGCACCCGGGTGGTGCGATCAGCAAGCAGGGGGATCAGTTTTTCTGCATAAGGCATAACCAACTCGGGGTGATCTTCGGCAACCTGGGTCATCACCTCGGCGCAGTCGCCGGCCAGGGCCGGATTGGGACCACCCAGCCCCTCGGCAATTTCCGCTATCCATTCAGGCGTGTTGATGCAAAGGAGAGCGGCATTTCGATTGGATGTCTCGCTTCGATCGCCTCTGGACGAGGATAATTGGGTCAAGATGCTCATATCCCAACCCGCATGGAGACTGTCCAAAAGTGGTCCCGCGTGACCGTGTTCATCAAAATCTCCTTTGCTTGGGATTAACCGCGCACGAAATCTATGAAGCCACGCTCGACATCCGTGGAAATCAATCGGACCCGGATGCGGTCGCCCACATCCACGCCCTCAAAACCCTTCATTAGCCGGCCCTCCACGGGAACTGTGAGCAGGCGCACCCAGGTGCCCTTCGGAGCAGCCCCGGTGACCATGGCGTCGAAATGCTCGCCGATGCGTTCCTCGAGCAGCAGCGCAGCGGCGGACTTTACTACCTGCCGTTCGACTTTATGGGCGGCGTCCTCTGCTGCGGTGCAGTGTTGCGCCAGTTCTCCCAACTCATCTACCGGGTAGGGGACCGGCTGGTTATCGATTGCCGCCTTCAACAAACGCTGGGTAATCAGGTCGGGGAAACGGCGGTTGGGCGCGGTGGAATGAGAATAATCCTGGACGGCCAGGCCAAAATGTCCGGGCGGGGTTTCACCCGGGAGATCAGCAACGTACTCGCCGGCGCCCAACAGCTTGATCACAGCCAGGGACAGGTCGGGGAAGCGCAGGGGATCGACCGCTTTTTCTTTTTGCAAGAAAGCTTCGAGGGCTTTGGCATCCGGATTCGCGGGAAGCTCGACTCTGTGCTCCCCGGCCAGCTCGACGATGCGCTCCCAGCGTTTCGGCGTTCGCACCACCCGGCGGATGGAAGGAAACTGCTTTGATTCCAGGTAGCGAGCAGTCACCCCATTTGCACCGATCATGAAATCTTCGATGAGCTCCTTCGCCCGGTTTTTTCCCTCCGCTTCGAGATCGCGGATTTCTCCGTCGCTAAAAACCGGCCTGGCTTCCAAAGTATCCAGACTCAGCGCTCCCTGCTGGTGGCGCAGGTTCTTCATGCGCTGCGCAACCTTATCCTGCAGGCGCAAGTTTTCGGCCAGGCCGGGGACAGCCGCTGCCTTTTCGGGGATGGGCCCGCTTCCATCCAGCCAGGCTGCCAGGCTGTTGTAGGCTAGCTTGGCCTGGTTGCGCACGCTGGCGCGGTAGACATCGGAATGCTGCACGGAGCCATCCGGGCCGATGTGCATCTCGACGACCACCGCCAGGCGGTCCCCCTGGAAAGCCAGAGAAGTCAGGTCGGTTGAGAGCCTCTCGGGCAGCATGGGGAAGATCTCCGCGGCGGTATACACCGAGGTAGTGTTGTGGCAGGCATGCATATCGATGGCCGACCCCAATTTCACTAACGCATCCACGTCGGCGATGGCTACCAGGACCTTTACCTGGCCGGAACCCAGCTCCTCCGCCGTCGTCAACTGGTCCAGGTCCATCGAATCGTCATTGTCAATCGATGCCCAGAGCAGATGGCGCAGATCTCGAGGCGGTTTCCCGTCCAAGGAAGCCGGTCCGTGAATTTTCTCCACCTCAGCCAGCACTTCCGGAGCAAAATCGGGGAGCAAGCCCCGGGCAATCATCGCCTGGTGAGCAATACCCTGCAAGATGGCGCGGTGTTGTTTTTCGGTAGGGTTCATGGGAGCCCGGCCTCCAGCCGGTAAGGTGCTATGCGGTCCAGGTTGCCAACAAATACGGGCAGGTTCGCCTGCCCAAGCATCTGGCGAATGGCCATGTTCTCGCCGGTATGATACCAGTAGTGATAAATGACGCGCTGCATGAGGGAGCCAAGCAGATATTTGCTCGGTTTGCCTTTCCGCACAACGCACTGTTGCAAGTCCTGCGGAGTGAGCTTCTCAAGCCAGGGATCGGAAGCCCGGGTAATCGCCTCCCAGGCGGTCCGCATCTCCCTCAGCTCAGGCGTGCTCGCGGGGGCGCCATAACAAAACAACTGATCCACCTCGGGCAGCAGCATCTTTCCCTGCCCATAAAACAGGAAATAACGCTGCTCCTGCCAGGCCAGGTGGCCTACATTCCAACTGATGCAATTCATCGGCAAGATACGCCGCTGCGCGTCTGATTCCTTCACGCCTTTCAATCCGCGCAGAAACTCACTGCGGGTGAAGCGCAATTGCTCCACAAGCGGGGTTGGCATCTTTTGTCCTCCTTCCTTACCTATCCAAGTGCACCAGCGGTGATTACAGTTTCACCGCTGCTCGCTGGTCGGCCGATTGCAGCAACGCGCGGATCGCGGCGACGTTCCCCCGGCTGTCCGCCAGGCTGATGCGCGGTGGAATTCCGGAGAGGATCGCATCGGCCATATTCTCAACCTCGCCAGCATACAGGTCGACGGCCGGGAAACCGATCAACTCTTCATACCCGCCATGCTTCAAAGCAATTGTGGCGGCCTCCCTGGGGTTGAAGGGAACCGGTATATGCAAGGTACCCGCATCGCCGGCAATCTCGATGAACGTGCGGTCATCCGAGATGAAGCTGGAGTCGATCTGGGCGACGACGTTACCGGGGAACTGCAACTGGCTGGCAAAACTGACGTCCACGCCGCTAGGCCCCAATAACTGCCATCCGGTGACCTCGACCGGCTCCGAGCCGAGCAGCATGCGCGCGTAGCTGAGCGGGTAGCAGCCCACGTCCCACAGGCAGCCGCCCCCGATCTCCGGATTCAGGCGCACGTCGCTCGCCCGGTCCAGGCGGAAGCGAAACGCGCCGCGCACCAGCCAGATTTTGCCCAACACCCCGCTGGAGACGAGTTCCTGCACCTTGAGCGTTTGAGGGAGGTGCCGGTACATAAAAGCTTCCTGAACGACCACACCGGCCTGATGGGCAGCGGCTGCCACCGCGTCGACTTCCGCGACGCTGGTGGCCAGCGGTTTTTCACACAGCACGTGCTTCCCGGCGCGGATGGCCCGAATCGTCCACTCGGCGTGCAATCCGTTGGGCAAGGAGATGTAGACCACCTGCACCTGTGGATCGGCCAACAAGGCAGCATAGCTCCCATAGGCTGCCGGGATCGACCATTCGCGCGCATAAGCCTGCGCCCGGACAATATCCCGGCTGGCAACCGCCAAAAGTTGGTTACGCTTGGATGAACGCAGGGGCGGGATGAGCGCTCGATTGATACGCGCGGTCCCCAGGATTCCCCACCCTAATGATTTCATCTCATTTTGCCTCTCTTTTATGACAGTATCCCAATCTCTACTCATTTTTCTGGTTACGTTGTATACTCATTTAACCGCTTTTTCCTGACTTTGTCCATCAAAGGAACCATCGGAGTTCGTTTCTGAGGTATTCATCCATATCCATCCTTCCCAAAGAAGAGGGCTGACCTGCATGAAAGCGACCGTCCAACAGCAACACCTCGCTCACGGGCTGAGTATAGTATCGCGCGCCGTTTCACCCCGCAGCACCCTACCGGTGCTCGGCAATATCCTGATCGCCAGCGATGAAGGCCGCCTGCGCCTCTCGGCGACCAACCTGGAGCTCGGCATCACCTGTTGGATCGGGGCCAAGATCGAAGAAGAGGGCTCGACCACCGTCCCGGCGCGGACCCTCACCGACCTGGTCAGCGCATTGCCCAACGACCAGGTCAGCCTGGTGCTCAACGCGCGTACCCAAACCCTGACCGTGACCTGCGGCGCCTCCAACACCGACATCAAGGGCATCGACGCCCAGGAATTCCCTCCCCTGCCGGCGCCTGACCTTACTGGCGGGATCGAGATCAACGTGGCAGACTTCAAAGAAATGGTCCAGCAAGTGGCCTTCGCAGCCAGCACAGATGAAGCCCGCCCGGTGTTGATGGGCGTCCTGCTGAAAGTTGAGAACAGCCACATTTCTCTGGCAGCGGCAGATGGATTCCGCATCTCCGAGCGCAAGGCCGAACTCTCCAGCCCTACCCCGCAGGCGATGACCGCCATCATTCCGGCGCGCGCCCTTTCCGAGCTGGCGCGCATTACCTCGGATGGCGAGCAGTGCATTACCATGCTGATGCCTCACGGGCGCGGGCAGGTCATCTTCCACCTGAAAGATATCGAGCTGGTATCCCAATTGATCGACGGGAACTACCCGGATTACCGCCAGGTCGTGCCGCGCTCGTTCAAAACCCGCACCATCGTCACCACAGCCGAGGCGCTCAAAGCCTGCAAGCAAGCTGAGATCATCGCGCGGGAGAGCACCAACGTGGTGCGCTTGAACATCATCCCCGGTGGGGAGCTCAAACCCGGGGTAGTAGAGATCTCGGCCATTTCAGAAGAAACGGGCTCGAGCGATATCAAGATCGACGCCACCGTCGATGGCAATCCCTTGCTGATCGCCTTCAACGTCAAGTTCCTGCGCGAAGTGCTGGAAGTGATCAAGGCCTCCAGCGTAGCTTTCGAGACGACCGTCGCCAACAGCCCCGGGTTGATCAAACCCGTGGGCGATGACAACTTCATCCATGTGATCATGCCCATGCACCTGGGCTAAATGCCTATTCCTGCCACCCCGACCGACCGGCTGGTCAGCATTACGCTGGCGTTGGCGCAATACCCGATCCTCAGCAATCGCATCCGCACGCATATGCGCGCTGAGTTATTCAACCGCGGCGTAATCAACACGTCGATCTTTGAGGCCGAGGTGCGCGAGCTGGCAATCCTCTCGCAAGAGCGCGAGGGCATATACAATCCCTTTATCGAAGAACCCACCGAAATTTGGGACCGGCGGATCATTGCGATCCGCGAGCACCTCACCGACGTCTATTTCGCCAACCACCTGACGCTTGATTTATTCGAGCAAGTGGTGCGCGACGTGCTCACCGAACGGGGCGTCTCCTCCGGGGAGCTAGTGCTTTCGGTCAACCCCGAACTGGCGCCGTTGGACCTGCTCTTCGAACAAGCCCTCTCCATTGAAAAAATGCCGGATGATGAGAAGGCCAAGTTTGAGCCCCGCCTGCGCGAGACCAAAGTCGTGCTCATCCGCAACCTGATCAGCGACCAGCTTGGGTACATTAACATCGCCAAGCAGTGGTTTACCGTCACCGACCTGGCCGAGATCCGTAAGCGGAAGATCGGCTCGGGGCGGATTGGAGGGAAAGCCGCCGGCGTCATGCTGGCCTGGCGCATCCTCAACGAAACGGGGGATCCCGAGCTGCGCCGGCGCATCCATATCCCCGAGTCCTACTTCATCGGCTCGGATATGCTCTACACCTTCATGTCGATCAATAACCTGGTGCATTGGAACGACCAGAAATATAAGCCCGAAGAGCAAATGCGCGCCGAGTTCCCCCAGATCCAGCGGGATTTCGAGGCGGGCGCCTTCCCACCCGACGTACTGGAGCGCCTGCGAGACCTGCTGACCCTGGTGGGTCCGAAACCGTTGATCGTGCGCTCTTCCAGCTTATTGGAAGATAACTTCGGCGCTTCTTTTGCCGGAAAATACGACAGTATCTTCTGTCCCAATCAGGGAACGCCGGCCCAGAACCTGGAAGACCTGACCCGCGCCATCATCCGCATCTTTTCGACGACGCTCAACCCCGGTGCGCTGGTCTACCGGCGCTCGAAAGGGTTACTCGATTACGACGAGCGCATGGCCATCCTGATCCAGGTGGTGGAGGGCGAGCGCTACAGACAGTATTTCTTCCCGCAAGCCGCGGGCGTGGCTTTCAGCCGGAACCTGTACCGCTGGTCGCCACTGATCCGGGAGCAGGATGGCTTCATCCGCCTGGTATGGGGACTGGGCACGCGCGCGGTCGACCGGGTGGGTACCGATTACCCGCGCCTGGTAGCGCTCAGCCACCCCCTGCTGCGGCCCAGTTCGGCTCCGCAGGTGATCCGCAAATACTCGCAGCAGGAGGTCGACCTGATCGACCTGGAAACCAACCGCTTCGTGACCCTGCCCGTCCACGAAGTGTTGCGCCCGGATTACCCCGCATTGCGCTTTCTGGCGCAACTCGATCAGGAAGACTACTTCAGTTCGATCCACACGCGCATTAGCGACCAGGAAGTCTCCGCCCTCACCCTGACCTTCGAGGACTTTCTGCGCCGTACGCCCTTCGCCGAGAGCATGCGCCAGATTCTCCACCAGCTCGAAAGCCAATATCATAGCCCGGTGGACGTGGAATTCACCGCCCGGGTGACCGAGATGGATCGAATCCACCCAGACATTGAAATTGCCCTGATCCAATGTCGCCCACAGAGCCACCTGCAAGAGATCGACCGCGTGCATCTGCCGGCCAACCTGCCGGAAGAGGATGTGATCTTCTCAACGCGATTCATGGTACCGCAGGGTCACGTTCCGGATATCCGTTACGTGCTGTTCATCACGCCTGAAGCGTACTTTGCCTTGCCCACTCCCCAGGCGCGCAGCGAGCTCAGCCGCGCGATCGGCAAGTTGAATGCTGCGCTCCAGGGCCAGACCTTCATCTGCGTCGGACCCGGCCGGTGGGGCACAACCAACCCCGACCTGGGCGTTCCGGTCGAATACGCCGACGTCTACAACACGCGCGCCCTGGTAGAAATGACCGGAAAAGGCATCGGCCCAGAGCCGGACCC
>JAQTMA010000080.1:11054-16558 GCA_028714615.1 Anaerolineaceae bacterium
GCGATCTGGATCGGGAAAGTTGAAAGGCGCTCCAAAGCCGACGCCAGGGGCAGATCCCAGGTGGTCGCGAAGAAGAGGGGCGCCTGGGCTTGCAAGGTGGATATCGACGAACTGGGGATGACCTGCGGCGCATACACGACCAGCATCATCACGACGTAATTGATCAGGAGCGGCAGCCCGGCGATCAGGATGCTTTCAGAAGCCTCGTGCCCGATGCCCAGGGTCACCGCCGCCTTCCAGGAGCGCGCCTGGTCCTTGAGCCGCCAGAACGCCACTACCCGAGCGGTCTCCTCGAAAATGCCGGCTGCCAGACCACCTACCACGGCGTTAAAGAAGGGCAGATAAGCCCTGGGAGGCAGTGGCAGCGTCCCGTTTACAAACAGCGCATTGAGCCCGACCAGAAACGGCAAATGGAGCACCTGCGACCCAATGAACACCAGGGCGCCGATCCAGAACAGCCTCCAGGAGGTGCGATACCGGCGCATGAACCAGATCGCCAACACGAAGGGAAAAATGATCTCAAACAGAAAAGCAATCGGGTAGGTAATGATCATCATTCGTCCTAACGGTTACTAAAGATCTCATGATCCGTGTGTTCTATCTTATCCGTGTCCAAAGTTTTTCTACATTGCAGCCAGCATGGTCATCTGTTTCACGTGAAACATTGTTGCTCTCCATGATCCAAACGTTTCACGTGAAACATGTCACTACAGTTCTTGCCTTTGGAAGGCCGCCACGGCTGCCGCCAGGCTGAGCAAGATGATACCCAGGCTCACACCCATCGCCGGCCAGGCGCTGAGCGGGGCAGGGGTAAACAGCGATCCACCCCAGGCGAGCAACCGGTCGGGGATATACGGCGCCAGGCCGCGCAGGCTGCTCAAGATCGCAAACACCAGGATCACGCCGAAGCCCAGCCCGGCAGCCGCCGCCTGGGAGCGGAACAGGGTGCTGAACAGCAAGGTCAGGGCGATGTAGACTACGATCTGCACCCACATCAGCCCGGTAGCGGCCATCCAGGCGCCGAAATCGGGCGCGCCGAACAAAACCAGCGTGTAATAGTAGGCGCCCAGGGCTGCCACCAGCAGGACCACTCCAAACATGAGGATCAATGCGGCGAATTTTGCCAGGAGAAAGGCAGGGCGGGGCAGGGGTTTGACCAGGAGCATGGCAGCCGTGCCGTGGTCTTTTTCCACAGCCACTGCACCCATAGTCAATAAAAGCGCCAGGAGGATGCCGAACTGGTTGATGTTCTTTATAAACTGCCCAACCGCATCCATCATCGTGGGGGTGGGGATCATCCCCGAGACTGCCTCGGCGCCGGGGACCATCTTGAGGATTTCGGGGGTGTACCTGGCGATCAGCGGAGAGGTCAAGCCGAAGAATAACAGCACAGCAGCGAGCACCAGGAAGCGGCTGGTGCGGATTTGTTCCATGATTTCTTTTTGAAATGCAGCCATAAAGATCATGCCCGTTCCTCCTGGCTCACCAATCGTAAGAAGATGTCTTCCAGCGAAGGGGTGACCACCTCATAACGACGCACCGGCAATCCGGACTGAAATACCAGCGGCAGCAGCGAAGACCGGGCAGTATCGAGATCGTTGACCAGCACCCGGGCAGAGACGCCGTCCAGGTCCACTTTGCGGATCCAGGCCAGGCTGTGCAAGCTTTCACACCAGGTTTTAAGAGCATCTGCGGCGGCCGGTTCCACTTCCACTTCGAAGGCCTGGGTGGTGTAGCGGGCCAAAAGGTCCGCCTGGCGTGCTTCCGTCACCAGGCGGCCGTGGTTGATAATTCCCACGGTATCGCACACCCGCTCGACATCCGCCAGGATGTGGGTGGACATGAACACGGTGCAGCTTCCGCGCAGCCGGACGATCAGCTCCAGTACCTCCTTGCGCCCGGCAGGGTCCAGGGCGGAGACGGGTTCATCCATCAGCAACACAAGCGGCCGGTTGACCAGCGCCTGGGCCAACCCCAAGCGCTGGCGCATGCCGCGAGAGAAACCTCCAATGCGCCGTTTGGAGACGTCCGCCAGGCCGACCTGTTCGAGCAGCTCGCGTACCTGGCTTTTCCGCTCGCGGGTGGGCAACCCAAACACCCGCGCCACGTAATCGAGGAACTCGAAGGGGGTCATCCACGGGTAGAAGGCCGGTTCCTCCGGTAGGTAGCCGATGATTTCAGCCAGGCCATGCCGGTCGGCGATATCGATGCCCGCCACCCAGGCTTTTCCTGACGTCGGTTGAGCCAGTCCGGTGAGCAGGCGCAGCGTGGTCGTCTTCCCGGCGCCGTTGGGTCCGAGAAAGCCAAACACCGTTCCCGGCTCGACGCTCAGGGTGAGCCCGTCCAGGGCCTTGACCTGCCCATACTGCTTCTTCAGGTCTTCGATGCGAATGGCGGTCATTCCTGTCTCCCGACCACTAAGTAAACAATGGGCCCGACCAGCTCGCCCAGGATGATGATGAGCGCCCACATCCATTTAGGGCCCTTGGTGTGCTGGCGGCGGGCCAGGTCGACCAGGCAGTAAGCCATCAGGCCGAGCTGGATGAGGATGATCGGGATAATGAGCGGCAGGATTTGCAACAAGATATTTGGAATTCGCGTGTCCATTGTTATCGCCTTTCTGGATCAGTCTCGCAATCTTAATTATAGGACTTGGCGCCTGCCCAGGCAGCATCAATCGGGAGTTTGAGACCGCGAGCAATGGCGATGGGTGCGTTGTTCTCAAAGGGCATGCAATAGGTGCAGACTGTCTGGCCGACCAGTTCCACGCTTTCGAAACTACTCGTTATGTCCTGGGGGCGGGTGTTGATGGAGATGATCACCTTGCCGGTGCAGCCTTGCGGCCCCCAGATGAAGTAACTGTTGTGACCGCTGATGGCTTTCGGCAGCCCCAGCGCGGGGCCGTAGAAGTCGATGGCGCCAGCTTCGCCGTAATTGCTGGCCAGGATGCAGGCTTCGCTTTGCTCCTGGGGCGTGAGCGTCGCATAGGCGGCTTTTACGGCGGTCGCCATTTCGCGCCAACCGTAGCGATCGGCAAAGTTCTGGGGAAGCGCGGACGACTGCAAGTTCTCCGACTTGATTCCGCCGGAACCGCCGCTGAGCTTGAGGAAGGCCTCTGGCGGGAGGATGGGGATCGCAAACGGCGCAAGCAACCCTCCAGAAAGGACGATGATCAAGAGATAGGCTGGCGACAACCAGGTTAAGCGTCCAGCCGCCCGGGTTGAAGTGGCGAGCCGTTCAAATGCATACGACCCGCCGGCAAACAACATGGGATAAGCCGGTGACAGCCAGTAGAATTTTGCCTTTTGCAGCATGAAGAAACCGTACAGGAACAGGTACGCCCAGCCAAACGCGCGGTAAGGCTTGCCGGCCGCAGTGAAGAATAAGAAATACAGGCCGCCGAGCCAAAGCGGGAGGGCCAGTGGATTCATCGCCGTGGCTTGCTGGACGAAGAATTCGATAGGGGTAGCCTGATAGGTCTTGCCGCTGGCGTAAGCCCGTGTGTATTCCAGGACCGGAAATCCGTGTTGCGTCTGCCAGAGAAGATACGGCGAGACCATGATGAAGGCGATCAGGCCGGCGAAGACCAGCCACCGGTTGAAAAGCAGCGAGCGCTGCTCACTCAGCAACAGCCCAAGTATGAGAGCAAGGATAAAAAAGGTGATGGTGAGCTTCGTAAGCAGTCCAAACCCGGCCACGAGCCCAAAAGCGAGCCACAGGCGGGCCTGGCGCCGCTTGATCAGGCGCACCAGCACCCAGGCGGCCAGGGTCCACCACAACTGATCGAAGGGATCCATGGTGAGCAGGCCGCTCGAGCCAATGAAGACGGGAGCGAGGGCAATCGAGACCGCTGCCAAACTTTGGGCCAGCAAACCGCCGCCCAATACCGCCACCATGTCGGCCGTCAGCAAGACGATCAAAGCCCCCGCCAAAGCCGGCAGCAGCCGGATCGCCAGCACAGAACTGCCGAGAACAGTTCGGGAGAAAGCAGCCGCGAGGGCTACGAACGGAGGGAACTCCACGTAGCCGCCGCTGAGATGTTGCCCCGCGGTCAGGTAGTATAGCTCGTCTCGGAAGAAGGTGTCGTGCGAGTTCACCCACAGGTGCAGGATAAACTGAACCAGAGCTATCAGCCATATGACCCAGCCGCATCGCCGAAGCCAATTGGAGAAAGAGAAGTGAGAATTCATATTATCCCTGGTTTGGTTCTTCTTTCCCACTATGGGCCTCGTTGAAGTTCTGGGCAAGGGATACCATGCCGCTCAATCCACCCAGGTTCATCGTATCCACCGCACTGGAGGGCACGATCACCAGGGCGCCTTTCTGCTTCAAGCCTTCGAAGAGCATGTTCATGGCCCGCAAGTGCAGCGCTGTCGGGTTGTGAATGTAAGCTCCCGACGCCTGGGCAAAACTGTGCGCAATCTGCATCTCGGATTCACCCAGGATGACACGCGCCTGGCGTTCACGTTCGGCTTGCGCCTGGCGGCTCATCGCATCTTCCAGGTCCGGCGGGATGATAACATCGCGGATCTCGACGGATTGGACGGTGATGCCCCAGGGGGTGGTGCGCTCATCGATGATGCGCTGCAGGTCGGCGTCCATCTTGCTGCGCCCGGTGAGGATATCCGCCAGGGTCATCTGGCCGATGATCTCTCGTAACGCCGTCTGCGAAGCCCAGGAGATGGCAGCGCGGTAATCCTCGACTTCCAGGGCAGCCTTCTCGGCATCCCATACCAGCCAGAACAGAACGGCATCCACGTCCACCGGGACGGTATCTTTGGTCAGGGTTTTCTCGGCGCTGAAGGGGGTGACCATGACGCGGTGGTCGATCCATTGGGCGATGCCGTCGATGATCGGAATGACCCAAAACATACCAGGCCCGCGCAGAGCGCGGAAACGACCCATGCGCAGTACGACAGCCTTTTCCCATTGGCGAGCGACCTTGAGCCCAAACAGGAAGTACAAGCCCAAGAGGATCAAGACGACAACCCATACCCCAATCCATCCATCGGGTACTCCTAATTCGGCCAGATACGCAGCCCCCGCGATCGCTACCAGGTAAAGAACCAGAGCGATGGTTATAGAAATCCCGTTGAGATGAGCAGGATTGGCTACAGCAGCGGTATTCTTTTGGGTACGTGAGCGACTCATATTCTTGTCCATATTTTCCTCTTGTTGATGATTGGTTGGTTTTCCCGCCCTCAGTGGGCGGTTAATTCCGGTTCATCGGGTAACGTACCACTCTTCCAACGATCGATCTGCGCCTGGAATTCTGCGCTGACCTCTTCGCAGACGTAGCTCATGCGCCGGGCATCGGCCAGGTAACGGCGGGTCATGCCCTGGAGCACCTGCTTGCGCAGTTGGCGGTTCGTCTGCTCGTCCGGGATGCGAGTGATGTAGGTGCCGCGCCCTTGTTGGGTGGAGATCAGCCCGGCTTCATCGAGCATGCGGTAGGCGCGCGCGACGGTGTTGAAGTTGATGCGCAACTCCTCCGACAGTTTGCG